>JANLTL010000096.1:0-11637 GCA_031362905.1 Burkholderiales bacterium
CGCGCGTCCACCTTGAGGCTACGCGCAGGGCAATCGAGGCGCCAAAGCAGCACTCCGCCTTCGACCAGGATCGATACTGCCGGACAATCGGCGGGTGCAGTCAGGCTGGGGAGCAGCACCTTTAGATCGTCCAGAGAACCCGTTTTGAAGCACAGTTGGTAACCTACTGATGCTCCCCCCGTACCCTCTGGCGTGATCTGCCACGCCCCCGGTTGTACCAGCATTGCCTGCTGTGCGGCGGCGCTTGCCGGCAGCAGTAATGCGCAGAGCATGCCCGCCATCACGGCTCGGCAAGCGCCCGGCAGATGGGGGATTGCGCGTCCAGAACGGTTGATTCGAATCATGTCGCCATCCCCACTTCCAGTCTGAATGCGCGTCATTTTAACTGCTTGATTGCGCGCTTTTCACGACCCTTAACCGCAACATCGTGACCCGAGCTTGCGCGCGACTCCGCGCCACTACAATCGCCGCATGCTCAGTTCACCGTTTGCCGCCCTGGCGCTCAAGCTGCTGGTTGCCGCGCTGGCCCTGATTCTGGCGAGCCGGTTTGCCGGTGGCGTAGCTCTATGGCGCGCGCCCGTGGCGCAGCGCGGCCTCGGTGGGCTCTTGGCCGGTGCCCTGATTGGCGCCAAGCTTGGCTTCGGGCTGCATTATCCGGGCGCATGGCTGGGCGAAACAGCATCGCCATGGTTTGCGGTATCCGGCTTGTCAGTACCGGGGGCCTGCGCCGGCGGTGCACTCGGTCTTGTGCTCGCTGCACGCCGGCGGGCCCCCGCTCTGGCAGACCTGCTCATGCCACCGACACTGCTGATATTGCTGGTGCTGGATCTGGGGGCAGTGACATGGTCGTTGACCGAGCCTGGTTTTGGCGCAGCAGCGCAGCGTTGGGGCATCAATTTTGGCGATGGCATTCCACGGCACCCGGTGATGCTGTACGACGCCCTCGCACTGGTTGCGCTCTGGTGGGCTGCGCAGCGGGCGCGCACGCAGTCGGCGGAAGCCACCTGGCCGGCGAGCGCCACCGATGCCACGGCGGACGGCCAGGGCACAGCGGGAGGCCAGCCCTTTGAGGCAAGCTTGTCTGCCGGGCTTGGTCTTGCGCCCGGCCTGGTCGCTTCGATGGTGGGCGCCGGGTGCTTTGGGGTGTGGTTTCTATTGGGCTTTTTGAAGCCACCATTTGGCCCGCTATTGATGCTCGAGGCGATCTACCCGCGTCCCGCGCTCTACTGGCCCGGCCTGACTGGAGAGCAGTGGCTGTGCCTGGTCGCGCTGCTGCCGCTAAGCGTGTTTTGCGCGCGCCGCATAGGTAAACCAGCGCAAGGCCAATGATAAAATCGCCTGCTATGCTCAAGCAGCGAACCTTGAAATCACCCGCGGCCACCACCGGAGTCGGGTTGCACACCGGCGAAAAGGTGCGCCTGGTGCTGCACCCGGCCGCGCCCAACACTGGCATCGTGTTCCGTCGCGTCGATCTGGTTCCGCCGGTCGACTTGCCCGCGTCCGCCAGCGCCGTGCGCGACACGCGTATGTCGTCGTGCCTGATCGTCGATGCGCTGCCGCACGGTGAAGTGCGCGTCTCGACCGTGGAACACCTGATGTCGGCTCTATGTGGCCTCGGCATAGACAATGCCTGCATCCACGTGTCTGCGGCCGAATTGCCGATTCTTGATGGCAGTGCCGGTGCATTTGTGTACCTGATCCAGTCCGCCGGTATTGAGGAGCAAAACGCGGCCAAGACGTTTTTGCGTATCAAAAAGACCGTTGAAGTGCGCGACGGCGAAGGCGATACCGCCAAATGGGCGCGCATCAGTCCGCACCATGGATTCAAGCTCGATTTTTCGATCGATTTCAAGCACCCGGCGGTGGACAAGACCGGACAGCAGGCGTCGTTTGATTTTGCTGCGACGCCCTATACCAAAGATCTCGCGCGCGCGCGTACCTTCGGTTTCACGCGCGATGTTGAGACCCTGCGCGCGAATGGTCTTGCGCTCGGCGGAAGTATGGACAACGCCATTGTGATGGATGAATTTCGCGTGCTCAACAGTGACGGCTTGCGTTATGCCGATGAGTTCGTCAAGCACAAGATTCTGGACGCGATTGGAGACCTCTATCTCGCCGGTCACCCTTTGCTCGGTGCCTACAGTGCGCACAAATCCGGTCACTCGCTCAACAACCGGCTGGTGCGCGCGGTACTGGCCGACGTGGAAGCATTCGAGATGGTCAGCTTTGGCGACGCCGCTGCCGCGCCTGCATATTGGGGAGGGGTGCAGGGCGCGGGTGCAGGGCCGGGTGCGCAGGGAGTCGCACTTGGCGCGGCCTCCGGCGGTTTGACGCCCGCCTGGTAGCGCCGTCGTGGCCATGCTGAAGCGGCGCCGCCGCCACATTCGAACCCCCGTATTTGCAGCCAAGCGGCGCTCAGCATGCTGATTGCACGCTGGCTTTTTCTGTTGGCCGGCCTCGCCGCCTGTGTGTCGGTGGCGCTCTACCTGATTACCCGAAAACCGGTTTTCTGGCGCCTGGCGCACCGTATTTTTTTGGTTGCGGTGGGCATGGGCGTTCTGTTTTTTGCGGTACTTCTGTTTGAAAGGCTTGTCCTGCTGTAATTTTATTGTAAGTGTTCACTAACTTATATAATACGATGATGAGATCGTTTTTACCTTTATGAAGACCGTTGGCAGACAAAGGTCTTCAAGCCATATTTTCTAAAACCGTTGTGGCACAAGGCTTCTAGGTGCCTTGCACGGTGATTTTTATTGAGTTAACCTGCCACCCCCGTTTTTGGAGCAAGGCAGCAAGGCGCGGGCTCAGTTGTTTGAGCTTCGCGGCACAGGCGCTGGTGCTGGCGAGGACAATCAAAGTGTCCTTGCGCAGATTAGCGACCTCACAGGCTTCCGCCAATCCCTCCGGAATGGCTTCGCGGAACAATTTACGCAGTTCGATCAACTGACTGGCGCGCTCTGCCAATGGCCCCAGGCTTTCGTGCCGGGCGGCGTAGGCACCGGCCAGATGATCGTCGGCATTGAAGTGTTTGGACAAGGGATATCCGTTCTTGCGGTCCTGTGCTGATGGCGCCGGAGCGTGGGTTCTGGACGACCCGTAACCGCTACCGGATCGGCCCAGTGCCGGCTGGCGCGGTCCATTCGTTTCGTTGCCACAGAAACTTGGAGTCGAAGATGCATATTATTGTCTTCACGCACCGTCTGGCAAGCCCGCGCTCGATCACGGTGACGGCGCGGCATGTGGTGTTGGTGGGCGTGCTCGGCGGCGTCAGCGTCGTCGCCTGCGCATTGGCGCTGTATTACTTTTCCTTTCGTTACGCATCGGAGCTCAAACTGCCGGCGTTACAGAATCTGGTTGGCCATTTCAAAGCGGACGAAACACGCAAAAATGCCGAGTTCACGCGCCAGAATCTTGACGCCATGGCAGTCAAGCTCGGGGAGATGCAGGCGCAGTTGACGCGGCTCGATGCCTTGGGCGAACGGGTCTCGGGTCTGGCCGGTGTCAAGGTGCAGGACTTTCGAACCGGTGACGCACCCGGTCGCGGCGGTGCTGCGCTGCCCGGCATGCGCACTTTCACGATGGATGAATTTTCGCGTGAACTGGAGCGGCTCTCGCGCGGTGTCGAAGGGCGCGCTGATTTCTTCAACGTGGTCGAAGCCGAGTTGTTCAACGCGCGTTTAAAGGCAAAGCGCCTGCCTACCGTGCTGCCGGTCGATGCTGAGTTCAACGTGTCCGGTTTCGGGATGCGCATTGATCCGATCACTGGCCAGAATGCGCCGCACGAAGGCATCGACTTCATCGCCCAGCCAGGAACACCGATCGTAGCAGCCGCTGGTGGCGTCGTACTGGCGGCCGAATGGCATCACCAGTACGGCAATATGGTGGAAATCGATCATGGCGGAGACATCGTCACCCGCTACGCCCACGCATCTGCGCTTCACGTCAAGCCGGGCGATATCGTCAAGCGCGGGAAAAAGATTGCTGATGTCGGTTCGACCGGGCGTTCGACCGGGCCGCATCTGCACTTCGAGGTGCGCTTCAAAGGCATTGCGCAAAATCCGGCGCGTTTCCTCGTTGCTGCGGACAAGCCTGGCAGTCTTAAGGGCAATAGTGTGGAGGCGGTAAAGGCTTTGCCACCCGCCCCTGCCGCAGTGGCGATGCAGGCGGCAGCAGAGGCCAGGGCAATATCGACTCGCCTTCGCGCCAGCACCGGCCTTAAGCAGTAATCCCCCTCTGGTGGAGCCTCATTCGCCCGCGCGTGTCCTTGGTGACCGTCGCTGGATGTGCGCGACAATGGCGCAGCCGTTTTGAAGCAATCAGCCAAGGCCTGTGGCGGAGCACTTGGCCGCGCCCTGCGGTATGCCTCCTGCCGGTGAATGCCACCAGGGAGAGGGCGAGGCTGCGTGTTAAAATTTTCGCTTTGCCCGCCTCATTTCGCCTCGCGCATCGCCGGTCGCGGCAGCCTTTCTGACCCGGTGTGTGATGGGCGCGACTATGGGGCGCGTAACGGTGGTGCAATACTTGCGCTGGCTGCGGCTGTGGCGGAAACCGGTCGGAATGTTCCGGCATCCTCAGGTCCCTGGCGGACGTGCAGTTGCTGCAGTTTTCCGCAGCAGGCACGCCTCACCTAGTGTTTTCTACGCGTAGTGGCGGGGCTGGTTTTCCCGTTCTGCGTCTCCATATCCTGCACTCTTTCACGGCACGCTGAAGTCATCCTCCATGGTTACCGGCATCCTCAGAAAAATATTCGGCAGCCGCAACGACCGGCTCCTCAAGCAGTACCAGCGTAATGTGGCGGCCATCAATGCCCTTGAGGCACAGATGAAGCAGCTATCAGATGCTGCGCTGCGCGGCAAGACCGCCGAGTTCAAGAAGCGTGTTGAAGAGGGCGCGTCGCTCGATGACCTGCTTCCCGAAGTCTTTGCAGTCGTGCGCGAGGCGGGGGTGCGCTCTTTAGGCATGCGCCACTTCGATGTGCAATTGGTGGGTGGCATGGCCCTGCACCAGGGAAAAATTTCCGAGATGCGTACTGGTGAGGGCAAAACGCTGATGGCGACCCTGCCGGTCTATCTCAATGCGCTCTCCGGCAATGGCGTGCATGTGGTCACGGTGAACGACTACCTGGCACGCCGTGACGCCGAGTGGATGGGCAAGCTGTACACCTACCTCGGCATGACTACTGGCATGAATTTGCCGGACATGGAGTCAAGCGAAAAGCAGGCCGCCTATGCCTGCGACATCACTTACGGCACCAACAACGAATTCGGCTTCGATTACCTGCGCGACAATCTCGAGCACGAGAAGAATGGCCGCCGCCAGCGCCCCCTCAATTTCGCCATCGTTGACGAGGTCGACTCGATCCTGATCGATGAAGCGCGCACACCGCTGATCATCTCCGGCCAGGCGGATGATCACACTGAGTTGTACTACCGCATGAACGAGGTTGCGCCGCTGCTTACCCGCATGACGTCGGAGCCAAGGACCGACGAGCCTGAGCCGCCCGGTGATTTTTGGGTCGATGAAAAAGGCCATCAGGTACATCTGGGCGAGAAAGGTTTTGAGCACTCCGAAGAAATTCTTGCGCGCCTGCAGCTCTTGCCTGAAGGCGGCAGTCTGTACGAAGCGCAGAACATCACGCTAATGCATCATCTCTATGCTGCCCTGCGCGCGCGCTACCTGTTTCACCGTGATCAGCACTACGTGGTGCAGAACGGCGAAATCATCATCGTCGACGAATTCACCGGCCGCTTGATGACCGGGCGGCGTTGGTCCGATGGTTTGCATCAGGCGGTCGAAGCCAAGGAAAACGTCGCGATCCAGGCGGAGAATCAGACTCTGGCGTCGATCACCTTCCAGAATTTTTTCCGCATGTACCAAAAGCTCGCGGGCATGACCGGCACGGCCGACACTGAGGCTTACGAGTTCCAGGAGATCTACGGCCTCGAGACAGTGCTGATTCCGACCAACCAGCCGATGATCCGCATCGACCGGCTCGATCAGGTCTACCGTACCGAGCGTGAGAAGCACAACGCCATCGTCGCCGACATTCGAGACTGTTACACGCGTGGCCAGCCGGTGCTGGTGGGGACGACGTCGATTGAAAATTCCGAACTGCTCGCCTCGCTGCTTGAGAAAGAGAAGCTGCCGCACCAGGTGTTGAACGCCAAGCAGCATGCGCGCGAAGCCGAAATCGTCGCACAGGCGGGGCGGCCGAAGGCGGTGACGATTGCGACCAACATGGCGGGGCGCGGTACCGACATCGTGCTCGGTGGCAATGTCGAGAGGCAGGTCGATATGGTGCGCGCGACCGAAAACCTGACCGATGCCGACAAAGACGTCCGTGTCGCCAAGCTCAAATCCGAATGGCAGTCACTGCACGATACCGTGATCGCTGCAGGCGGTCTGCACATCGTCGGCACCGAGCGTCATGAGTCGCGCCGGGTGGACAACCAGTTACGTGGTCGTTCCGGCCGCCAGGGAGATCCTGGCTCTTCGCGTTTCTATCTCTCGCTCGAAGATTCGCTGCTACGCATTTTCGCCGGGGACCGCGTCAAGGCCATCATGGACCGTCTCAACATGCCCGATGGCGAGGCGATTGAAGCCGGTATTGTCAGCCGCTCCATTGAGTCGGCGCAGCGCAAGGTCGAAGCACGCAACTTCGACATGCGCAAGCAGCTGCTCGAATACGACGACGTGGCCAACGACCAGCGCAAGGTGGTGTACCAGCAGCGCAATGAGATTCTTGACGCTGAAGAAATCAGCGAGACCGTTGATTCCTTGCGTGCCGGTGTGTTCGGCAGCATCGTGCTGGCCTTTGTGCCGGCCGAAAGCGTCGAAGAGCAATGGGACCTCGCCGGTCTCGAAGCCGTGCTCAAGAGTGTTTGGGGCATCGATGCGCCGGTCGCCAAGTGGGTTGCACAAGATCAGAGTCTCAATGACGAGGGCATTGCAGCGCGCGTGCTCGAAGTGGTGAATGCGGCCTATGCTGCCAAAATCGCCGGCATTGGCAAAGAAAACTGGGCGCCGTTTGAGCGTTCCGTGATGTTGCAGGCGATTGACCAGCACTGGCGTGAGCATTTGTCGGCGCTTGATCAGTTGCGCCAAGGCATCCATCTGCGCGGCTACGCGCAGAAAAATCCCAAGCAGGAATACAAGCGCGAGGCCTTCGAGCTGTTTCAGGCCTACCTCGACACCGTCAAGCACGAAGTCACCAAGACCCTGATGACGGTGCGCATCCGCTCGCGCGAAGAAGTAGAGGCGGCGGAAGCACAGGCGCGTGCCGAGGCGGAAGCGCTCGAGTCGCGCATGCGCTTGCAACATGCCGCCGTCGGGCCCGAGGGTGAGTCCGCCGCCGAAGAAGATGACGCATCGCTGGAACCGTTCAAGCGGTTCGGTAAAAAGATCGGCCGCAATGACCCTTGCCCTTGCGGGTCGGGAAAAAAGTACAAGGCTTGTCACGGCAAGCTGACCTGACGACGGCGGTTTACAGCGGACCTTGCCATGCAATTGAGTCGCCGTAGACTTCGCCCCGCAGGCGTTTCATAGCGTTCCAGATCGAATAAGGCATAGCGCGCATCCATGGCTGTCAACCTCCCCTTGCCGCAGGCTGCGGCGCTGTTGCCGGTGGCCGGCCTTGATATTGGCGTGGCCGAAGCCGGCATTCGAAAAAAGGACCGCAAGGACCTCCTCGTGATGCGTATTGCAGACGGCGCGCAAGTCGCCGGCGTGTTTACGCAAAACCGGTTTTGTGCGGCGCCGGTCACAGTCTGCCGTGAGCATTTGGCAGCGTTGCGGGACGCGGCCAGGGAGCTGGGTGCAAGTGGCACCGGTGCGGGCAATGCAGGCGGCGAAACTGGCAACACCAGCAAGCCAGGCGGTACGGGCAGCACGGGCAGCACCGGTAGTGTCGATGGCATTCGTGCCCTGATCATCAACACCGGAAACGCCAACGCGGGCACCGGTGCGACTGGCCTGGCCGACAGCCGCGCGACCTGTGCAGCGCTGGCGCACGAATTGGGTGTCAAGGCCAATCAGGTACTGCCGTTTTCGACCGGCGTCATCATGGAGCCCTTGCCGATGGATCGCCTGCTGGCCGGTGTGCCGTTGGCGGCGCACGCTGCCGGCACGCATCATTGGCTCGATGCCGCTCAGGCCATCATGACCACCGACACGCAGCCCAAGGCGGCGTCGCGCACGGTGATGATCGGCGGCCAGACGGTCACGCTCACCGGCATCGCGAAGGGCGCGGGCATGATCCGCCCGAATATGGCAACCATGCTTGGCTTCATCGCCACCGACGCCACCGTGTCGCGTCATGTGCTGGACGCGCTTACGGCGCGGGCGGCGGATCGGTCCTTCAATTCGATCACGGTCGACGGCGACACCTCGACCAATGATTCCTTCATCGTCGTTGCCACCGGGAGAAGCGCAGCACCTGCCATCACCGGGCTGCACACTCCCGAGGGCAAACTGTTTGCCCAGACGCTGATCGATCTCTCAATTGAACTCGCGCAAGCTATCGTGCGCGATGGCGAGGGTGCAACAAAATTCATCACCATCGTCGTCGAAGGCGGGCGCGACGAAGACGAATGCCGCAAGGTGGGCTATGCCATCGGTCATTCGCCGCTGGTCAAGACTGCATTTTTTGCGTCCGACCCCAACCTCGGACGCATTCTCGCGGCAGTCGGCTACGCCGGCATTGCTGATCTTGAGCAGACCACAATCGATCTCTATCTTGACGATGTGCTGGTCGCAAAAAATGGCGGGCGCCATGCCGGCTACCGCGAAGAAGACGGCCAGCGTGTCATGCAGCAAAGCGAGATCATCGTGCGTGTCGACTTGAACCGCGGTGATGCGCGCCGCACCCTGTGGACCTGCGATCTCACCCACGATTATGTCTCGATCAACGCTGACTACCGTAGCTGAACAACATGAAAGAACTTGAGCAACTCGTGGCGCGCGCCAATGCGCTGATAGACCGTCTTGAAGGTGTCCTGCCACCCGCACCGAAGGCGATCGACTGGGATGCTGCCATCGCGTTTCGCTGGCGCAAGCTCAACGGGCGCGGCTGGCTGCAGCCCATTCCGCGTATCTCCAACATCCGGCTCTCCAACTTGCAGGGCATCGAACGCCAGCGGCAGACGATTGACCGCAACACCAGGCAATTTGTCGACGGACAACCTGCCAATAACGTGTTGCTCACTGGTGCGCGTGGCACCGGAAAAAGCTCCCTGATCAAGGCCATTCTCAACAAATATGCGTCCAAGGGTCTGCGCCTGATTGAAGTCGACAAATCAGATCTGGTCGACCTGGCCGACATCACCGACCTGATTGAGGCGCGCAGCGAACGCTTCATCATTTTTTGTGATGACCTGTCGTTCGACGAAGGCGACGCCAGCTACAAATCGCTCAAGGTTGCGCTTGACGGCTCGGTCAATGCGTCGAGCGACAACACCTTGATTTACGCCACCTCGAACCGCCGCCACCTCCTGCCCGAATACATGCACGAGAACCTAGAGTACAAGCATGTCGGGGAAGAGATTCATCCGGGCGAATCGGCCGAAGAAAAAATTTCACTCTCGGAGCGCTTCGGTTTGTGGTTGTCGTTCTATCCCTTTGACCAGGACGAATACCTCGCCATCACCGATCACTGGCTCGCTGCCTTTGGCTGCAACGCGAAAGAGATCGCCGCTGCGCGTGGTGACGCGCTTACCTGGACGATTGAACGCGGTTCGCGCTCCGGACGCGTCGCCTGGCAGTTCGCCCGTGATCATGCCGGCAAGCTTGGCAAAGTGCTGCACGCGGCGCCCAAAGCGCACACTGTGAAAAAGAAATAGCGGGCAAGCGCCGCTCCATGCCTACGCAACGTCAGGCAAGTAACGGCGGGCCGTGCATCGCGCACCTGCGGTCGTTTTCGCTCCCATGACCCGCGCCTGGACAGAAGTCGTCGCGGCGGTGATTTACCGCCCCGACGGCAGCTATTTGCTCGCGCAACGCCCCACCGGCAAAGCGTACGCAGGTTACTGGGAGTTTCCCGGTGGCAAGGTGGAGCCGGGTGAAACGCTCGACGCGGCGATCAAGCGTGAGATTCGCGAAGAGCTCGACATTGAAATCAGGGTGGCCTGCCCGTGGCTTACGCGCACGCATGTGTACGAACATGCTGCGGTGCGCCTGCATTTTTTCCGTGTGCGTGAGTGGCGGGGGACACCGCGCGGTCTCGAAGGGCAGCGCTTTGCATTTCAGATACCCGGCGCCGAATCCGTAACACCGATGCTGCCGGCCAATGGGCCGATCCTGCATGCAGTGGGGCTGCCGCAAGCTTACGCTGTCACCAGCGCAACCGCACTTGGCATCGAGAAATTCATGCCTGCCCTGGAAGCCGCTCTCACCAATGGTTTACGGCTGGTGCAGGTGCGCGAGAAGGAGATGGCGGCAGAACCCCTGCGCCGCCTTGCACAGGCCGTCGTCACGCGCTGTCACGCACTTGGCGCGCGGTGCCTGATCAATCACGATGCCGCGCTCGCGCGGGCCGTGGGTGCCGATGGCGTGCATCTCAACGCGCAGCAGCTGCTGCAAACGCAAATGCGTCCGGACCTCGCCATGGTGGGCGCCTCAGTGCATACGCGTGCCGAACTCGATCATGCAATACGCATCGGCTGTGACTTTGCGGTGCTTGGGGCGGTGCTGGCGACTGCAAGCCATCCAGGCGCAACGGGCATTGGCTGGGACGGATTTTTCGACATCGCCGGTGGCAGCGCGATTCCGGTCTATGCGATAGGCGGCATGGACGATAGCCATCTCTATCCCGCCGCGTGGCGGGCTGGTGCACACGGCATAGCCATGTTGCGCGCCGCGTGGCGTTGAGAGAATGCGTCAGCGTTTTGCCACAATGCACTCCAGCAGCGAAGCCCAGGATTTGGCGAACGCTTCGATCCCCGCGTGCTGAAGCTCGGCAGCCAATGCATCAGTGTCAATGCCCGCATGCCGGATGCGGCCCAGCAAGGCCGCGTTGTCAGCTTCAGGCGGCAATATCGTTGCACGCGCTGTCCCTTCAGAGGCGAACGCGAGCAGGGTTTTCTCGGGCAGGGTGTTGATGGTGCCTGCCAGTGCAAGTGCTTCGACGTAGTAGGACGCCGAAATGGCGGGATCCTTGGTGCCGGTGCTGGCCCAGAGCAGACGCTGGGGCCGTGCGCCAGCGGCGGCGAGCGCTTGCCAGCGTGGTGATGCGAGCAGGGCCGCGTGGGCGTGCCATGTGCTCGCGGCAATTGCCACGCCCAGTTTGTTGTTCAGGTCTTGCGGCGCCTTCGCACTCACGGCGGCATCCCAGCGGCTGACGAACATCGATGCCACCGACGCTACCTTGAGATCGAGACCTGCTTCAGCGCGGCGTTCGAGTCCGCGCAGGTAGGCCTCGGCGGCAGCGGCGTAGTGCGTGCGCGAGAACAGCAGCGTTACGTTGACCGGGATACCGGCAAAAATCGTGTCCTCGATGGCCTGCGCGCCTTCGGTCGAACCGGGGATTTTGATGAACAGGTTGGGGCATTGCGCGCGCGCATGCAATTGCCGGGCGGATGCCACCGTGCCGGCCGCGTCGCGTGCCAGCAGTGGCGACACTTCGAGTGAGACCCAGCCGTCGGC
>JANLTL010000173.1:0-13477 GCA_031362905.1 Burkholderiales bacterium
TGCCTACGCACTCTCTCATCCATCACCGGCCCAAGAGAACGGTAGCGCGATCTGATCTGCTCAACGACGGCGGCAATATGCATACCGCCTTTACAACACACTAAAATAAATTGGTCAAGTTATTTTCACGTGACGCCTTAGTGAATATTCAACGCTTTGTGCCGCGTGCTCCAGCACGGCGGGCAGTTTCCACCCTGTCGTGGTGCGATGGGGTGTGGTGAGGAGCGCGTCAAGCGCTGCTTGCGCTGCCGCGATCGTGGGGAACGTAGCCACGGCGGCGCTGCCGCATCCGGCCAACGAGGCGACGCCTGGAATCGCCACAGCGGTCACGGCAGCGTTCAGAAAATGACGTCGTTGCATCGCGTGCCCTGTCTACGCTGCGCGCAGCTGTTGTGGGCTGGCTGCGGGCATGGCAGCGTGCGCGGTAACATGCGCCACCAACAGGCGTGCGTAGCGTTCGGGCTGCTCCAGATCAGGGAAATGGCCGCAATCATCGAATTGCACCAGCTCCACATGCGGCACACAGTCGCGCAGCGATGTCGGCGCGGTGTACTTGTGTGAATGATCCTGCCCGCCCCACACGACAACGCAAGGCGTGCTTACGCCTGAAACGGCTTCATCGTGCTCGCACATCAACCCCTGCACGACACTGGCGAGCGAAAAACAGGCTCCGCATGCCAAAGCGCGGCGCGCAGGTGCGCGAAACGGCTCGCGATCCGTGCTTCTTGGCAGCGCAACGTCGTACCAGCCGTGCGCCGCACGCTTGCGCGTCAACCACATCGCCAGTTGCCCGAGCACCGGCACGCGCAGCAGGCCGGGCACGATGCGGTCGGTCCAGCGCCGCATCGCCTGCAAAGACGGCGTTTGCGACAAAAACAAACTGTTGATGCGCTGCGGCGCCAGCTTCGCCGTGCGCAGAGCATAAAAGCCGTTGCCGCAACTGAACGCGAGCGTAGTGCGTTCGATTTCCAGCGCATCGAGTACAGCTAGCACCGTGGCAGCGCCCTGATCGAGCGAATGCGTGTAGCTGGCGCTAGGCCGCGAAAAACCAAATCCCGGCAAGTCGAAACACACCACGCGCAAGTGCGTTGTCAGGAGCGGAATCAGCTTGGCGTAATGCTCGACCACATTCGGACCATCGGGCACAAAGACCACTGACGGCTTGGTGCCACCTGAGTCGAATACGCGAACCCGACCCGCGCTCGTGTCGAGGTAACGCGTAGAAGCGTCCGCCGGCAAGACGCCGCGCTTCGCCGCAAATCCTGCCAATGCGCTATCGAGACGGGCGCTCAACACCATGGCAACGGCTCAGGCGTGCGCGACGATCAGACGGCTTCGAAAATCCCCGCCGCACCCATGCCGGTACCCACGCACATCGTCACCATGCCATACTTGGCCTTGGTGCGGCGCATGCCGTAGAGGCAGGTGGCAGCGCGCATCGCACCGGTGGCGCCGAGCGGATGCCCAAGGGCGATCGCGCCGCCGTTCGGGTTCACCACCGCCGGGTTGAGGCCAAGGTCGCCGATCACCGCGAGTGCCTGTGCGGCAAACGCTTCGTTGAGCTCAATCCAGCCGAGGTCATCCTGCTTCAGGCCAGCGTACTTGAGTGCCAGCGGAATCGCCTCTTTCGGCCCAATGCCCATGATCTTCGGGTCCACGCCCTTGATGGAGAACGAGACGAAGCGCGCCAGCGGCGTCAGGTTGTATTGCTTCAAGGCCTTTTCGGAGACGATCAGCAGCGCACCTGCACCGTCGGAGGTTTGCGAACTGTTGCCGGCCGTCACGCTACCCTTGGCGGCGAATACGGCACGCAGTTTGGCTAGGCCCTCCATCGAGGTATCGGCACGCGGCCCTTCGTCAGTCTCGGCATTGCGCGATTTGGCGATGATCTCGCCCGACTCCAGGTTGGGAAAGCGCTCGCTGATGGTCATGGCGGCAATTTCGTCCTTGAAGTGCCCGGCGGCAATCGCTGCCATCGCCTTCTGGTGCGATTTGACCGAGAACTCGTCCTGCGCTTCGCGCGAAATCTTCCACTGCTGCGCCACCTTCTCGGCGGTGAGGCCCATGCCGTAGGCGATGCCGATGTTCTCGTCGGTAAAGATCTTGTCGTTCATCGACGGCGTGTTGCCCATCATCGGCACCATGCTCATCGACTCACAGCCGCCAGCCAGCATCACGTCGGCCTCGCCGACGCGAATCCGGTCGGCCGCCATCGCAATGGTGGTGAGACCCGATGCGCAAAAGCGGTTCACGGTGACGCCGCCGACCGACTGTGGCAACCCCGCCAGCAGCACGGCAATGCGCGCCACGTTGAGGCCTTGCTGGCCCTCGGGGATCGCGCAGCCGATGATGGCGTCTTCAATCGCCGCCGGGTCCAGGCCCGGTGCGCGCGCCATGGCGGCACGGATGGCGGTGACCAGCAGGTCATCCGGGCGGGTGTTCTTGAACATGCCGCGCGGGGCCTTGCCGATCGGCGTGCGGGCGGCGGCAACGATGTAGGCGTCTTGTACTTGTCGATTCATGTCAGTCTCCTGTTACTGGGCACCCTCTCTCCGCGACGTAAGGAGCGGGAGGGGGATGGGGGGTGGGTTCTTTCCTCAGTTCCGCAACGGCTTGCCAGTGGTCAGTATTGAGTAGATGCGCTCTTGCGTGCGCTCATCGCGCAGTGAATCCATGAAACCCTTGCACTCGAGGTTCAGAATCCACTCTTCATCGACCAGACTACCGGCCTCAATGTCACCACCGCACATGGCGTAGGCAATGCGCTCGCCGAGCAGCATGTCGTATTCGCTGATGAAGCCACCGTCACGCATGCCGACCAGTGAAGCCTTGATGGTGGCGATGCCGGAGCGGCCTGCCACGGGAAACTTCGCCTTGATCGGCGCGCGATAGCCCGCTTCCGCCATCGCCAACGCTTCGACGCGCGCCACGTGCAGGAGCTCGTAGAGGTTGAACACAATCGTGTCGGTGGGTTGCAGGAAACCGAGCGCGCGTGCTTCGAGTGCGCTCTTGGCCACCGTGGCCGTGGCAATGGTCTGAAAGCGACCCTTGATGAAATCGAGCAGGTTGGTGCTGCCCACTGCCTGCGCTTGCGCCGCGCCCTGCATCGCGGCTTCCTTCAAGCCACCGCCGGCGGGGATCAAACCCACACCGACTTCGACCAGGCCGATATAGCTCTCGAGTGCCGCGACGCGCTTGGCCGCGTGCAGCTGCAATTCATTGCCGCCCCCGAGCGCGAGGCCGGCCACTGCGGCCACCACTGGCACCGGGGAGTACTTCATGCGCATGAAGGCATGCTGTAGCTTCTTGACTTCGGGCTCGACGATGTCGAGGCCATGCTCCTGAATCATGGGCTGCATCGACTGCAGGTCGGCACCGGCCGAGAACGCGCCGCCATCGGCTGCGCCGGCCTGATAGATCACCAGTGCCTTGTAGTCAGCGGCCGCGATGTCTAGCGCCTTGTGCAGGCCGCCGATCTGCAGCTGGCCCAGCACGTTCAGTTTCGACTTGAACGAGATGATGAGTGCGCCGTCGCCCATGTGCCAGATGCGCGCGCCGTCGTCTTCATGCACCGTTGTGCCGCCGGTGGCTGGCGTGGCGCCATTGCTGCCGAGCACATCGGCGCGGAAGCTCTGGCGCGCGTAGACCGTGTGATTCGACAGCGGTTTGAACTTGCCTTCTTTGGCCGACCATGAACCGGCCGCGCCGTTGACAAATGCGTGAACACCAGAGCCATTCTTGAAGACCCAATCCGGGAGAGGCGCATCCACCAAGGTTTTCCCGGCCTTGATGTCTTCGGCAATCCAGTTGGCCACCTGTTCCCAGCCGGCCGATTGCCACAATTCAAACGGGCCCATCTTGTTGGCGTAGCCCCAGCGCATTGCAAAGTCCACATCGCGCGCGGTATCGGCAATCTCGGCCAGATGCACCGCAATGTAGTGGAAGGTGTCGCGGTACATGCCCCACAGGAACTGCGCCTGCGGGTGGGCCGATTCGCGCAACAGCTTGAAGCGCTCGCCCAGCTCCTTCTTCTTCAGAATCTTGTCGACCTCGGGTGCGGCCTTGCCCTTGCCCGGCAAGTAGTCGCCGCTCTTGGCGTCGAACATCAGAATGTCCTTGCCGACCTTCTTGAACACGCCACCCTTGGTCTTGCGGCCGAGTGCGCCTTTTTCCAACAGCGTCTTGAGCCAGGCCGGGTGGTCAAAGTATTTGTGCCACGGATCGGCCTGCAGCGTGTTCTTGAGTGTGTTGATCACGTTGGCCATGGTGTCCAGGCCCACCACATCGGCTGTGCCGAAGGTGGCCGACTTCGCGCGGCCAATCTTGGCGCCGGTCAAATCGTCCACCACGTCAAAGCTGAGGCCGAGGCGCTCGGCGTTGTGCAGCGTGAACGCCATGCTCGCCGTGCCGACGCGGTTGGCGATGAAGTTGGGGGTGTCGTTGGCACGCAGCACGCCCTTGCCCAGCACGGAGGTAAGGAACCCTTCGAGGTTGTCGATGATCGCCGGCGCCGTCGAGGCAATCGGGATCAACTCGACCAGATGCATGTAGCGCGGCGGGTTGAAAAAGTGCACACCGCAAAAACGCGCCTTCAACTCCGCCGGCAAGGCTTCGGCCAGCTTGTGGATCGGGATGCCCGAGGTGTTGGAAGCGAGGGTCGCGCCGGGGGCAACAAAGGGCCCGATCTTTTTGTAGAGGTCGTGCTTCCACTCAATGCGCTCCGCGATCGCCTCGATGATGAGATCGCAGTCCTTGAGCAGTTCCAGATGCTCTTCATAGTTGGCCGGCGTGATCAGGTCGGCCAACTGCGGCACCCCCAGCGGCGCCGGGTTTTGCTTCTTGAGCGCCTCGATCGCCTTCATGGCGATGCCGCTCTTCGGACCCTCCTTGGCCGGCAGGTCGAACAGGATGGCCGGCACCTTGGCGTTGGTCAGATGGGCGGCAATCTGCGCACCCATCACGCCGGCACCGAGCACGGCAACTTTTTTGACAATGAAATTGGACATGGGGTCTCCTTGGATTTCTTTTAGAACGCTTCGGCTTCAAGGGCCAGCAACACTTTTGAGCCGGACTTGATGCGCTTGGTCAGCATTTCGGTTTCGGGCAGCAGGCGTTGATAGTAGAAGCGCGCCGTAGCCAGCTTTGATTCGTAAAACTTGTCACCCGAATCCGCTTTCTTCAACGCGGCTTCTGCCATACGTGCCCAGAAATAGGCATAGACAAAGTGGCCGACCAGGCGCAGGTAGTCGACGGCAGCGGCGCCCACTTCGTCGGGGTTCTTGAAGCCCTGCATGCCGACCCACATCGAAATGTCGGTGACCTTGCCGCCAATTTCTTCGAGCGGTTCGAGAAACTCCTTCATCCCCGGCGTGGCAGAGGCTTCCACGCCAAAGTCTTCGACAATCGCACCGAATTTCTTCATCTTGGCACCGCCGTCACCGAGCACTTTGCGGCCGAGGAAGTCGAGCGATTGAATCGTGTTGGTGCCTTCATAAATCTGGTTGATGCGCGCGTCGCGTACGAACTGTTCCATGCCCCACTCGGCGATGTAGCCGTGGCCGCCGAATACCTGCATGCCGAGGTTGGTGCATTCGTAGCCGGCGTCGGTGATGAAGGCCTTGATGATCGGCGTCAGCAGCGCCATCAGGTCTTCGGCATCCTTCCGATCGTCTTCATCGTCAGAGTAATGCGCAATGTCCGCTTGCAACGCGGTCCAATAGGCAAACGCGCGACTACCTTCGACATAGGCTTTTTGCGTGAGCAGCATGCGCCGCACGTCGGGGTGCACGATGATCGGATCGGCCGGCTTGTCTTTGGCTTTCACGCCCGAGAGCGAGCGCATCTGCAGGCGGTCCTTGGCATAGGCCAGGGAGGATTGATACGCCACTTCCATCAGGCCGAGCGATTGCATGCCGACGCCGAGGCGCGCGCCATTCATCATGAC
This sequence comes from Burkholderiales bacterium, assembly GCA_031362905.1. Lineage (GTDB taxonomy): Bacteria > Pseudomonadota > Gammaproteobacteria > Burkholderiales > JAEUOS01 > CANJDH01. Next base: position 5,945 of record JANLTL010000173.1, read on the forward strand.
GAACATGGCGTTAAGGCCCTTGTTCGCCTCGCCCACCATGGTGCCGATAGCGCCATCCAGGTTCATCTGGCAGGTGGCGTTGCCGTGGATGCCCATCTTGTGTTCGAGACCGCCACAGAAGATCGGGTTGCGTTCGCCAAGGGTGCCATCTTCCGAAAACTTGAATTTGGGCACCAGGAACAGCGAAATGCCTTTGGTGCCGGCCGGTGCATCGGGCAGGCGCGCCAGCACCAGATGGACGATGTTCTCGGCCATGTCGTGCTCGCCGCTGGAAATGAAGATCTTGTTGCCGGTGATCTTGTAGCTGCCGTCGCCTTGCTGCTCCGCCTTGCTGCGCAACAGGCCCAGATCGGTGCCGCAATGCGACTCAGTGAGGCACATGGTGCCGGTCCAGTCACCCGACACCAGCTTCTTGAGCACGACTGATTTCTGCACGCCGGTGCCATGGCGATGCAAAGCACCGTAGGCGCCGTGCGAGAGGCCCGGATACATGCTCCAGGCCTGATTGGTGGAGTTCATCATCTCCTGGAAGGCAGTCTGCACCAGGTGCGGCATGCCCTGGCCGCCGTACTCCGGGTCACAGGAGAGCGCAGGCCAGCCGGCTTCGACAAACCGCTTGTAGGCTTCCTTGAAGCCGGTCGGTGTTTTCACCGCATGGGTGGTTTGGTCCAGCACGCAGCCTTCACGATCACCACTCTGGTTGAGCGGGAACAGCACCTCAGCGCAGAACTTGCCGGCCTCTTCAACCACTTGGTCCATCAGTTCGCGGGTATTGTCGGCGACCGCGGGCAGTTGCTTGAGAATAGCTTCGGCATGCAGCATTTCGTGCATCACGAACTGCATGTCGCGCAGGGGAGGGGTGTATTGCGCCATGGTGCTACCTTCTGGTTAAGTAATGAGTCAAGAGTAAAAAGTTGCAGAATCAGTTACGCAGTCGCGCGCCGGGCCGGATGCACACCTTGGTCATGTGACAGGCTGGCCTCAACACCGACCATGGCCACGACACGTGGCGCGCCAAGCCGCCCCGCGTAAAAATCAATGGTGCGGCCAAAACTGATGCGGGCGCGCTTCACCGCACGCGGATCACGCAATAGCCTGGCATCATGATGTAGCGAGAGCATCACGCCGTAGAGCTCGAATACAAGTTGTTCGGGGTCACTGTCTTCGGTCAGGTGGCCCTCGTCAATCGCCTGGAGCGCGGCCTTGCGCATTTCGCCCTGCCACGCATGGTTCACCGCCACCATGCGGTCACGCACGGGACCTTCCTTGTCGTCAAACTCGACGGCGCCGGAGACAAACACGCAGCCATTGGGAATGTCGACAAACACGATGCGGTCGAGCCAATTCTCGAACATGGCTTTGAGACGCGGAAGGCCACGCGGGTTTTTCAACGCGGGGAAAAACACCGCATCAAGAAACTTGCGCACGTAATCGTCGATCACCGCGATCTGCAAATCTTCGCGGCTGCCGAAATGCGCAAACACGCCCGACTTCGACATCTCCAGGCGCTCGGCGATGCCGCCGATGGTCAAGCCCTCCAGCCCTCCGCGACTGGCGATCACCTGCGCCGCATCAAGAATGCGCTCGCGCGTTTGTTCGCCTTTGGAGAGGGATTTGGGATGGGACACGACGGGTTGAGAGTTGCAACAGCGCCAATAAATAAACCGAACGGTCGTGCTTTTTCGCACTGCTCGTACACGACGTCAAGCGCATTTCATATTGCGATGCCGCATTTACTCCATTGCATATCTATATTTTCAGCAAAATCAGTGGCTTGCGTGAGCGCAATGGATTAGAGCGCGCCCTCTATCGTGCGTCTTCACGCGGCCCTGCTGCGCCGGCGCGAGCCCAACCCAAACACGCGAACCAAGGCTTTCATGCTCAACTTGCCCCCGCTTGCAGCATGCGCGCAATTCTCACGCCAGTTTTTTTGACCGCGGCCAAGGCGGAGCGTGCTCACGACGGCGCCCTCGCCTTCTTCAATCGCCGCCCCACGCCGACTGAACGCCGGTCTTTCAGTTACATTGCCCACTCATCCATTTTCTGTAAACCATCATGAACGGCGCTGAAAGCCTGGTTCGTACCCTGATCGCGAGCGAAGTTGAGGTGTGCTTCACCAATCCGGGCACATCCGAAATGCATTTCGTAGCCGCGCTCGACAAGATCGACGGCATGCGTTGCGTGCTCGGTTTGTTTGAAGGCGTGGTCACCGGCGCGGCCGACGGCTACTTCCGCATGACCGGCAAACCGGCGTCCACCTTGTTGCACCTTGGGCCGGGCCTCGGCAACGGTCTCGCCAATTTGCACACCGCCAAGAAAGCGCGCTCCGGCATTGTCAACATCGTCGGTGAGCACGCCAGCCATCATCTCAAATTCGATGCGCCACTGACTGCCGACATTGAAGGCATCGCAAGGCCAATGTCACATTGGGTCAAGACCTCGAAATCGTCGCAGGACATCGCCGCCGATGGGGCGCTCGCGGTTGAAGCTGCGCGCGCGGCGCCCGGGCAGATCGCCACGCTGATCTTGCCGGCCGATACGGCGTGGAACAAAGGCGCGGCGCCCGCCAAGGCGCGGCCCGCGCCAGCCCGCAGCAAAGCTGCCGGCGCGACTGTGCGTGCGGCGGCACAGGCGTTACAGCAGCCCAACGCCGCGCTCATGATGGGCGGCATCGGGGTGCGCAACCCGGCGATGGAATTGGCCGGACGCATCGCTGCCAAGACCGGGTGCAAAATTTTGAGCGAATACAACAGCGCACGTACCGAGCGCGGCGCCGGGCGCGTGATTTCGAACCGGGTTCCCTATGTGGTCGATCTCGCCCTCAAGACACTCTCCGAATTTCGCCAGATTGTGCTGGTGGGCACCAAGGCACCGGTGAGTTTTTTCGCCTATCCCGGCAAGCCCTCTACACTCGCCCCGTCCGAATGTGCGTTCACCAGGCTGGCCGGCGTGGAGGAAGATATCGTCGGCGCGCTCGAAGCGCTGGCCGATGAACTGGGTGCACGCAGCACGCCACCGGCCCACGTGGCCACCCTCACGCCGCCGGCCCTGCAGACCGGCACGATCACGTTGGACGGCATTGCCGCCGTGCTCGGCGCGCTGATTCCGGAAAACGGTATCGTGGTTGACGAAGCGGTTTCCAGCGGGCGCGGCTTTGCCCGTTCCACCACCCATGCGCAGCCGCACGACTGGCTCACCACCATGGGCGGCTCGATCGGCTTCGGGCTGCCGACCGCCGTCGGTGCGGCGATCGGTGCGCCCGGGCGCAAGGTGATCAGCCTCGAAGGCGACGGCAGCGCCATGTACACCCTGCAAGCGCTCTGGACCATGGCGCGCGAACAGCTCGACGTCACGATCATCATCTTTGCCAACCGCTCCTACAACATCCTGCGCGGAGAACTCGTCGCGGTTGGCGCCGGTACCCCGGGCCAGCGCGCTACCGACATGCTCACCCTCGACCGTCCCAATCTGGACTGGCAGTCGATCGCGCGCGGCCATGGTGTCGAGGCCGGGCAGGCGATCACGCTCGACGAACTGGCCACGCAGTTGAAACGCGGCCTCGCCAGCAGCGGGCCGTATCTGATCGAACTGGTGTTCTGATGGCCGGCTGGCGCGCCCGCCTGGGCTTTTTGATTCCTCCCGGCAACCCGACCACCGAGCCCGAGGTGATCCGCCTGACGCCGCCTGGCGTGTCGGTGCATTTCACGCGCATGGTGGCGCATGGCGTCACCGGCAGCCTGGACGGCCAGGAGGAGCGCAACCGCACCCAGCTCGCCCATCTCGATGACAACGTGGCGCTACTCTCGATGGTCAACCCGTCAGTGATGGTGCTGGCGCATACCGCGACCAGCTACACGCTTGGCAAGGCCGGCGAGCAGGAATTGATCGAGCGCCTCCAGCGCTCCAGCGGCTTTCGCTTCATCACCGCCTTCGGAAGCGTGGTCGAGGCGCTGCGGCGTCTGGGGGTTGAGCGCGTCGCGGTCGGCACGCCGTACAGCGAGGCATCGACCCAGCAATGCAAGGCCAACCTGGAGGCCTACGGGTTTGGCGTGGTCAGCATCGGACGCCTGCAAGGCGTGCAGAACATTTACGACGAAACCCCCGAGCGCGCTTATCAGCTCGCGCGCCAGGTCGATTCGGTTGATGCGCAAGCCGTGTTCCTTTCCGGGGTTGGCATGCCGACCATCGAGACCCTGGCCGCCATGGAGCAGGATCTGGGCAAGCCGGTGATCTCAAGCACCGCGGCGATGATGTGGAATGCGCTGCGCATCGCCAACGTGAGTGCCCCGATCGATGGGTTTGGCAGACTGCTCGCCAATCCCAGTCTGTAGGGATATGACTCTGCGATCCACCCGCACGGCCGCAAGGCAGTTAATTGCGACGCCTTTAAGGACTTCACGCCGGTTGGCGTGATCGGCTACTTCCCCTTCGCGTTGGCGATCAACCCGAATCTGCCGGTAATCAACCCGGCCGAGTGGCAGCGTTGGGGCAACGTGGCGCGCGACTCGCGGGTGCAGGCCAGCAGCCTCTCTCACGAGCGCCAAGCCCGTCGGTCTCGTGTCTGGCGCCTATGCAATCTCCAGCGTCAGTCGTCCGGCCTTGCGGCTGGTGCGCTTGATGCGTATCTCGACATCGTAGCCAATTCGGTTGAGGCAATCCATCAGCTTTCTCTCCGAGAAATTGGTGAATTCGCCGCGCAGAAGCGTCGATACCTTGGGCTGCGTGAGGCCAATGCGCTGTGCCGCTTCCGCCTGGGTCAAATCGAGCCGGCGAATCGCTTTGACGATCTCAATCACCAGGCCGGATTTGATTTTCAGCTTTTCGGCATCAGGCAAGCCCAGATCGGCAAACACATTGCCGGAACCGGTTTCAACTTCAATTCCATCAATGATGCGTTTTTTCATTGTGCAACTCCTTTGCCAGCGCTGCCGCCACTTTCAGGCGTGAGCGGATCAATTCGATGTCTTCCTTGGGTGTGGCGATGCCCTGTTTGCTCTTCTTCTGAAAGCAGTGAAGCACAAACACGGCGTGCTCAAACTTGACCGTGTAGACGGCGCGATAAGTGCCGCCCTCATCATCTTCAACCACTTCGAGCACACCGGCACCACCGAAGCCCTTGAGCGTTTTGGCGGCAATGTGCCGCCCGCCACGCTGCGCGAAGTCAAGCGCATGTCCAAAAAACTTGCGCACCCAAACCGGCAATTCCATCAAGTCGCGCTTGCTCCTGCCAATCTGTGTGATACCGGCTCATCCGCTTCATGGGTTACGCTTGCGCTTTTCCGGAACCCCCCGCTTCCACTCGAATGACTCCGAATGCATCCGCCGTCGCACGCATCGGCGCAAAGCTCAAGGGGCTAATAGTGTCGCACGCCGCTGCGGACGGCGCGCAATGCCTCGCCCTGCACTTCGTCGATGGCACCATCCTGCGGATCAAATCCGCAGCTGGCACGCTGGTTGCGAACATCGCGCCCGCCACAGCAGCACAGTCCGCTCCCACGCAGCGGCAGCGTGATTACCTCGGATTCATTGAAAAGTACATCGCCCGCTTCGGTCGAGCGCCGGCCGAGTCCGATATCGGGCGGCACTTTCTGATTTCCGCGCCGACGGTCAATCAAATGATGCGTACTCTCGAGCGCCGCGGTTTCATTTCCCGCAAGCCCGGTGTTGCGCGTTCAATCAAAATCCATGCGCAAGCGGATGCCGCGCCGGGCCTTCCGGCAGCCCCGGCCACGCGGGCAGTGCCGATGCCTGGCGAATCCAGCGTCCGGCGCAGCCGCCTCTGACCAATGCGCGTGCTTGAATATTCCGGCTTGGACGCCACCCGCGTTCAGGCCGCTTACGGCAAGACGTGTGCGGCGCTTGCGCGCGGCGACTTCCGCTCCGCCGAGGTCAAGAAGCTCGGCGGCCCGGCCGGCCTCCCGCTCTACCGCGCCAAACTCGACCACACCAACCGCTTGCTGTTCACGCTGGTGCGGCATGACGGTGAAACCTGCGCCCTGATGCTGGAGATCATCCATCAGCACGCTTACGACAAATCGCGCTTCCTGCGCGGTGCGGCCGTCGACGAAGACAAAATTCCCGTTGTCGAGGCGGCCGAAGCAGACCACGCCGCCAGCAGCGCCCCGCCGATCCGCTACCTCCACCCCGACCGGCACGCGCTGCATTTCCTGGATCGTCCGCTGTCGTTCGACGATGTCCAGGAAGCCGTTTACCACGCGCCGGCGCCGCTGGTGATCGTCGGCGCGGCCGGCAGCGGCAAGACCGCCCTGACGCTGGAGAAAATGAAACACGCCCAGGGTGAGGTGCTGTATGTGACGCACTCGGCATTTCTGGCGCAAAGCGCACGCGGCCTGTACTACGCGCAAGGGTTCGAGCGCGAAGGGCAGAACGCGACCTTTCTGTCCTACCGTGAATTTATCGAATCGCTGCGGGTGCCGTCCGGGCGCGAAGCGCTGTGGCGCGACTTTTCAGCATGGTTCACACGCCAGACGCAGGCCTTCAAGAGCATCGACGGTCACCAGGCGTTTGAGGAGATTCGCGGCGTGCTGCTGGCCGCACCCGGCGGTGTGCTCACGCGCGAAGCCTATACCGGCCTCGGCGTGCGCCAGTCGATTTTCGCGGCGGAGCGGCGCGGGGCGCTCTACGATTTGTTTGAGCGCTACCGCGCATGGCTCGGGCCGGCGCAACTATACGACCTCGGCCTGCTGGCACAAGAATGGCTGCCGCTGGCCGTACCGCACTACGATTTTGTGGTCGTCGATGAAGTGCAGGATCTGACCCCGGCGCAACTGCTGCTGGTGCTGCGCACGCTCAAGGCGCCGGCTGGCTTCATTCTGTGCGGTGACTCCAACCAGATCGTGCATCCCAATTTCTTTTCGTGGAGCCAGATCAAAACCCTGTTCTGGCGCGACCCGGCGCCGGCCGCGCGCGAACAGTTGCACGTGCTGCGCGCCAATTTTCGCAATGGCGCCGAGGCGACACGGGTTGCCAACACCCTGCTCAAGATCAAGCACCGCCGCTTTGGCTCGATTGACCGCGAGAGCAACTTTCTGGTCGCTGCGGTGGGCGCCGATGCAGGCACAGTGGCATTGCTGGCAGACCAGGACGCGGTGCGGCGCGAACTGAATCAATCGACCCGGCAGTCGGCGCGCTGTGCGGTGCTGGTGATGCGCGACGAGCACAAGGCGGAGGCGCGCCAGCACTTCCAGACACCACTGGTGTTTTCCGTCCACGAGGCCAAGGGGCTGGAGTACGACACCATCGTGCTGTACCGCTTCGTCTCGGGCCAGCGCGCCGAGTTTGCCGACATCGCAGCCGGTGTCACAGCTGCCGATCTCGTGTCTGACGACCTGACCTACCGCCGCGCCCGCGACAAAGAGGACAAGTCGCTTGAGATCTACAAGTTTTATGTGAACGCGCTGTACGTCGCCCTCACGCGCGCAATCCGCAACCTGTATCTGGTCGAGTCCGACACCGGCCACCCCTTACTGCGCCTGCTCGGCCTGGCTGTGGCCGGTGCCGGCGTCAAGGTCG
>JANLTL010000188.1:0-1778 GCA_031362905.1 Burkholderiales bacterium
GGGCGCGGTGGTCGGGTCCAGCGTCTCGCCGGCCACCAGTCCATTCAATCCTACGTTCATGAGCGACGGAGCATTGCGCCGCAGCGCGGGGAAACCATGCGCCACGCTCAGCATGCGTTCTGGTCCTAGACCCACACCGCCCACGCCCACGGGTGTGGCGCGTCCGTCTGCCCAGCCATGCTGCGGGTGGTGACAGGTGGCGCACGCCACATTACCCGACTTTGCTATGTAGAACGCTTCGCCACGCGTTGCCGAAAAGTCTTTGAAACCGGGGTTTTCCCGTTGTGCGGCGGAACGGTAACTCGTCAGGATGGGATTTTCGGCCGCGAGTAGCTGCAAAGACGATGAGAGTGCTATGAAGCACAGTAGATTCTTCATGAAATCTCCTTGGGATCAGTGGCGAGAGCTAACAATCCTTGTAAATCGCAAACGAACACCGCTGCAACATAACGCCCGACCATCAAGTTCGTCTTTGTGCCAGATCAAGTTTTCTTAAGACAGACAATTAGCCGACGCCGGGTATGGGTCGCGACAACTCCGAGGCGGGCTTCGACAACGCTATCGGGTATGGTACCAACGCACCCGTCCAGATTTTTTATGTCTGTTGTCTGACTGTTCGCTCTTGGCCGGTTCCTGCCTTTGATGCAGTCAGACTCTCGTGAAGGAGTGAAGGGCATGAATCTCCAGGCTCGCGCAGGCTACCCGTCACTTGTCACTCGTCACCGATCTTTGTCTGCGCCACTCTCCGAGCAAACTGAATACGACGGCACCAATGACGGTGAGTCCGGTGACGATCTCGACAAAGAGCGAATAATTGAGCCGGTAGCGCCCGCTGGAACGGTCGTACACCGTGCAGAACAGGCGCACTTTCTCCGCCAGCGCGCGCCAGTCGCCCGCGGGCGCAGGCGCGCCGGTGATGAGTTGCTTCAGTGGCTCGATCAGCATCGGAACGTCGAAACTGTCGCCGTAGATCTGACGATAGATGCGTCCCTCGCTATCCAGCACCGTGACCTGGGTAACGTGGTCAAAGCCCTTGGGGGTGGCATACCAGGTGAAGCCGAACTCGCGCGTGAGCGCTTCGACCGTACCGGGGACCGGGCTGAGGAAATCCCATTTCGGATCGGCAATGCCGTGTTGCGCGGCAAACGCATGCATTGACTGCGGCGTGTCGAACGGCTGGTTGAAGCCGATGGTGGCGATCGCAAAGCTGTCGCGCCCCAGCGCGCGGCGCGCTTCCCCGATCGCCTTGTCGAGAAAGCGCACTGTGATCGGGCACACCTGACTGCAGCCGGTGTAGACGAAATTGACCAGCAACGGCTTGCCGCGATAATCGGCAAGCCGACGCGCCTGGCCACGGCTGTCGGTGAACGCGTAGTCCGCCACCCGGTTGCCGATGACGCGCTGGCTCAATTCGATCACCTTCGCAGTGTCGGGCGCCTCGACCTCGGCCTGTGCGGCGATTGAAGCCGTCACGAGCCATGCAACTGCGATCAAGCTGGAATGCCGTCTAATCATTGCATGAGTCTAAGCAAACAACTCCCACATGCCTTTCCACGTTTCTGGTTTTCCTCTGCGTCCTCCGCGTCCTCCGCGGTGAGTGCTTATCGAGTCTCAGTGGTGAGTGCTCATAGCGAACAGAATGCGCTAGCGCAGCGCGGCTTCGATCATCGCCGCACCGAGAACCAGCGAAAGCTGCGCAAGCGAGGCGAAGAAGCTGGCCATCGCATTCTTGCGGCTGGGCTCGCGCACCAGTTTCACGGCCCGCACGATGAACCAGG
>JANLTL010000190.1:0-2219 GCA_031362905.1 Burkholderiales bacterium
CGGCGCGGTGGGTACCTCGGGGCAGCGCTGCACCAGCACGCGGCGCGTGATCGCGCACCGTTCCGTCGTCGCCGAACTGGTCGACTTGCTCAAGCGCTCGTTTGCGCAGATCAAGGTGGGTGACCCGCGCGAGCCGGGCGCGGTAGTCGGGCCTTTGGTCGACCGCGCCGCAGTGGGACATTTCGAGGAGGCGATTCGCGATGCCGTGGCGCTCGGCGCCAAGGTGGAGTGCGGCGGCAAACGCATCGATCGTCCCGGTTACTACGTTGAAGCTACGCTGATCACCGGCGTCAAACCGGATTGGCCCTGCGTGCAGCACGAGACCTTCGCGCCCATCGTGTGGGTGCTCGTCTACGACACGCTAGAAGAAGCCATTCGTATCCACAATGAAGTGCCGCAGGGTCTGGCTTCCGGCATACACAGTACCAACCTCGCCAACATCGAACTATTCCTGTCGGCAGCAGGCAGCGACTGCGGCATCGCCAAAGTCAACATGGGCACCACTGGCGCCGACATCGGCGCGGCCTTCGGCGGCGAGAAGGAAACCGGCGGTGGCCGTACTGCCGGCTCGGACTCGTGGAAAGGCTATATGCGGCGCCAGAGCGTCTGCGTCAACTGGGGCGGCGAATCGCCTTGGGACCAACGAATCAAGTTATAGGCAGACAGCAGCACAGCAGAATTCGCCTCATTGCCATTGCAGCATCAACCAACCAAGGAGACCGTCATGTTGCACCCCCAGTCATTCATGCGTTTTGCCGCCGCGCTTCTGCTGGCGGCGTCCAGTCTCGCCTTCGGGCAGGCATTCCCGTCGCGCCCGATCACGATCGTGATTCCGTTCCCGCCGGGGGGGGTGACCGACGTGTCGGTGCGCCTGATCGGCCAGAAGATCTCGGAGAGCACCGGCCAGCAGGTGCTGATCGACAATCGCCCCGGCGCGGCCGGCATGATCGGTGCCGAGGTGGTGAAGAAATCGAAGCCGGACGGCTACATGGTCTACGTGTCCAATATCGGCTCGCACGCCATCAACGAATGGCTGTACAGCAAGATGCCCTACGACCCGCTCAAGGATTTCGAGTCGGTCACCATGATGATCTCGTCGCCCACGCTGGTGGTGGTGCCGGCTTCGAGCCCCGTCAAGACCATGGCCGAGCTGATTACCCTTGCCAAGTCCAAAGCCGGCAAGATGACCTATGCGTCGCAGAGTGTGGGCAGCGGTGGCCACATCTCGGGCGAAATCGTCAAGGCCAAGAACAATGTCGAACTCGTCCATGTACCCTACAAGGGCTCGGTACCGGGTTTGATCGACATCGTCGCCGGGCGCATTGACTTCATGTTTGACCCGATTGTGACTTCGCTGCCATTTGTCAGGGACGGCAAGCTGCGTGCACTCGGCATCACGTCGGACAAGCGCTCATCGCTGGCGCCCGAGATCCCGACCCTGCGCGAGCAGGGCTTTGTGGGTTATGAAGTCAACCCCTGGTTCGGCATCTCTGCGCCGGCCGGCACGCCGCGCCCGGTGATCGAGCGCCTGAACGTTGAGTTCCTGAAGGCGCTGCGCAACCCCGATCTGGCCAAGCGCCTGAGTGAACAAGGCATCGACGTTTCCCCCAGCACGCCAGAGGAATACACCGCGTACATCAAATCCGAAACCGCGCGTTTGGGTGAGATGGTGAAAGCGTCGGGGGCCAAGGCGGACTGAGCCGGAGGCGTCATCGCCGCCGCATCGGAGCGTGCGGCGACCAGGATGCATGTAATCAGAGTAGGGGTCGATGAGATCCGACCGCACTCGAAGATCCTTCTGAAAGCGTTGGTGGGAGCGGATCCTGGCGATCAATGAAACCGTGCATTACCCGCCCACCTCGTTCGCACCGGAGTGCAGGGAGGCGATACGCGCGGCGGCGCAACGCTTCGGTTCAAGCGGAGTGAGGAGTCGGGTACGAGCGCATCCTCAAAAAAATCTCAGCAGCTACCCTGGAGAACGGCTCTGGTAGCGGTCCGCAAGTGAGCCTCTTCTGAAGTCCTTGTCCACCAAGGGTTTCCGAAGAGTCCGTATTGGTTTTCAGGCGGCGGCAGCGTTGACAACTCGGCCAGCGCGGTGAAAATCAGTTCCGCCTCGCTCATGTGGTCGCGCAGATTGTGATCCTGCAATCCCTTCATCGACTTGTGCGCTTTCACGCTCACGCCGGACCAATCTGATTCACCAGGAATGGTCCGGCGTG
>JANLTL010000197.1:0-2416 GCA_031362905.1 Burkholderiales bacterium
GCACCGCCGGCGCGCATCGGGATCATCTTGCCGACCGACGCGGCAGCGAACGCGACTCGTCTCGCCGCCATCAAGCAAGGCATGCGCGACAACGGCCTGATCGAAGGCAAACATTACGTGCTCGACCCGGTCTACGCGGAAGGCCGCTACGAGCGCTTTCCCGCGCTGGTCGAACAACTGTTGCAGCGCGGGCCGGCGGTGATCATGGCGAACACCATTGCGGCCGTGCGCGCCGCGCAGCAGGCGACCCGCACGGTGCCGATCGTGATGACCAGCACCGTTGATCCGGTCGGCAGCGGCCTGGTGGCGAGCCTGGCGCGGCCCGGCGGCAACACCACCGGGCTGTCGACCCAGGGCGAAGACACCACGGCCAAATTTGTCGAATTTGTGCGTGAAGCCCTGCCGCACGCGAAACGCATCGCGCTGCTGATCAACCCGGGCAATCCGTCACATCCAAAATTGGTTGAACGGATGCGCGTCGCAGCGCTTAAGTTCGGCATTGAGACGCGAGTGGCTGAAGCAGCAACGCCGGCCGCGCTCGATACCGCGTTTGCCGCCATCGCCAGGCAGCGCCCCGATGCACTGGTGGTGCTGGGCGACTCCGCGTTGAACGCCGAGCCGCAAGGGATATCGGCGTTTGCGCTCAAAAACCGCATCGCCGCATTTGGCCCTGACGCGCCATTCGCAGAATCCGGCAGTCTGCTCTCCTACGGGCCATCGCGTCTTGACCAGTTTCGCCGCGCGGCGACCTACGTCAAGAAAATCCTCGCCGGCGCGAAGCCCGGCGACCTGCCGGTCGAGCAGCCAATCAAGTTCGACATGGTGCTCAATCTGAAAACCGCGAAGACACTCGGCATCACGATGCCGCAGGCGTTGTTGATACAGGCCGAGAGAGTGATCGAATGAAGCATTCCGCAAACACACGCCGCCAAACCTTCCTCGCGCTCGGCGCGGGCGCGCTCGCAAACGCCTTGCCCGCCTTCGCGCAGCCCGCCAAAGCACCGAGTGGAACGCTGCGGAGCGCGATACGACGCGCCTGCCTGGAAGGCAGGCGGCAAAGCGTACACTGACACTTGCAAACCGCTTCACGGGAGCGATCATGTCTGAAGAAGAGTTGCTTACGCGCATCACGGTAAATCCGGAAATTTTTGGTGGCAAGCCCATCATTCGCGGACGCCGGCTGGCGGTGGAGCATGTGCTGGGAATGATGGCGGCGGGTGATTCGGTTGAAGACCTGCTCGAAGGCTATGCGTGGCTGGAGCGCGAAGATATTCGGGCCTGCATTGCCTATGCGAGCCGTGTCGTATCCCACGAATATTTCATGCCTGCTGAAGTGAAGGCGGCGGCTTGAAGGTGTTGCTTGATTCCTGCGTGTGGGGCAAGGCCAAGACCGAACTGGCCGCGCTCGGACATGACGTGGAATGGTGCGGCGATTGGCCGGCCGATCCGGGAGATCGCGAGATTCTGCGACGCGCCGACTCCGAGCAACGCATCCTGGTGACCCTGGACAAGGATTTTGGTGAACTGGCAATCGTATTCAGACAGGCCCATTCGGGAATCATCCGGCTGAGCAAGGTGTCGGCGCGCGAGCAAGCTGCCGCCGTACACCGGATACTGCTCGATCATCCGCAGGAGTTGCTTGGCGGTGCGATAGTTTCCAGAAGCGATCGCAGGACACGAGTCCGCCGGCCCGATTCAGAGACGGATCGTTAACGGGTTGGTCAGGCAGGACATGGACTCGCAGTTGTCAAATCCATGAATCCCCGCAAGGCTTTCCGCTATCCGCGCAAGTTGCATGTCAACAAAATTGACCCATGCCATCGTCATGAAACCATTGGTGCAGGCTGGTGCGCGGCAAGCGATGTCCTGAACTCGTTGGTGCAAGTCACTCTTGGAGTAGTGACAAAATGAAAATTGAACACAGGCTGTCAGGCACGCGCCTTCCACTGCAGCGCGAAGCGGCGCCGCAACCCCGCCGCAGATTACTCATCGCGCTCGGCGCGGGCACGTTTACCGCAGTGCTCACCGGGGAACTCACCTGCAGCCTTGCAGCGCATGCCCAAGGCAACGCACCCCCGGCGCGCATCGGGTTCATCTTATCGAACAGCGCGGCCGCGCACCTGCCCCAGCTCACCGTATTCAAGCAAGGCATGGGCGAAAACGGCCTGATCGAAGGCAAGCATTGCGTCCTCGATGCGGTCTATGCGAGCGGCCACTACGAGCGTTTTCCCGCGCTGGCCAAAGAACTGTTGCAGCGTGTGCCGGCGCTGATCGTGGCGAGCACCACTGCGTCCGTGCGCGCCGCGCAACAAGCGACCCGCACGGTGCCGATCGTGATGGCCGGCATCAACGACCCAGTCGGCAGTGGCCTGGTCGCGAGCCTGGCGCGGCCCGGAGGCAACACCACCGGGCTGTC
>JANLTL010000201.1:0-7959 GCA_031362905.1 Burkholderiales bacterium
CTCGAAACCCTGCGGGTGCAACTCGTTGCGCAATGCCTGCCACACGGGCAGGTCGCGTGAGCAGCCTCAGTAAGGCGCCCAGGCGTAGAGCAACACCTTTTTGCCGCGCAGGCTCGACAACAGGAACTCCTTGCCGTCGAGATCGGGCAGGCGCAGCTCTGGTGCTGTTGCGCTGGTTAAGGCGCGCGCATTGATTGACGCCGGCCCCAGCGCCCAGAGGTCATGCGCGGGCGCGGCGGCCAGCGGCATGCCGATGTCGCGGGCAACGCGTTCGACATCGACCATGCCATTGGCAGTCACGCCCGCCGCTGGCGGCAAGGGGATACAAATGTCGCCCTGGCAGGCGCCTTCGGGTTTGAGTTGCCAGCCGGTGCCGGCTTCAAATTCACTTGCGGAAATGGTGGTGGAACGCAGCAGCATGATGGGGGTGCCTCTTGGGGGAATCAGAAGAATACTGCCGAAACCTGCAGTCCGGCATGGTGCCTGTAGACAGAATGCGGATCCAAGGTGTCATGAGTGCTCCTGGCGTAGAGAGCCCGGATGACGGGCTGACATGGAATGGTATCAGCGCCGCTTGTCCCCATTGGGTTCCCTGAACTGCAGTCGGCGGCATTGCATGTTGGGCCTGGGCTAAGATCGTTCACCCTTGTTTTCATCCCGTCGATGTCCGCACTATTCGTCACCAACTGCACACCATGACCACTCTCAAAACTTACGAAACCCTGCGCCTCTCCGAACCCGCACCGCATGTCCTGTTGATCGAACTGAATCGCCCTGAGGTGCGCAATGCACTGAATACCCAAATGGGCCTCGACCTGCGCGACATCTTTGTTCCGCTTCAATTTACGCCGGGTGATTGGCGCGCCATCGTCATTACAGGCGTGGGGGACAAGGCGTTCTGCGCCGGCGGTGATTTGAAGCAGAGACATGGCATGAGTGATACTGATTGGCGCCTGCAACACGCCATTTTTGAGGAGGCGTACTACGCGGTAATGGATTGCCCGATTCCGGTGATCGCCGCCGTCAATGGCGCTGCGTATGCCGGCGGCTGTGAATTGGCGTTGTCGTGCGATTTCATCTACGCGGCAAGTGCCTGCAAGTTCGCGCTCACGGAGGTGTCGATCGGCATCATGCCCGGCGGCGGCGGCACCCAAAACCTGCCGCGGGCAGTCGGTGAGCGCCGCGCCAAGGAATTGATCCTGTGCGCCAAGCCGTTCAGTGCGGAGCAGGCAGAGCAGTGGGGGCTGGTCAACGAAGTGTTCCCCTTCGCCGACCTCATGCCGCAGGTCATGGCCACCGCACAGCGCCTGGCCGACAACGCGCCCATTTCTGTGCGGCAGGCCAAAAAGTCGATTCACCAGGGATTGCAGATGGATCTGAAGACCGGGCTGCACTTCGAGGTGCAAGCCTACGATCGGATGATTTCGACTCAGGATCGTCTCGAGGGAATTCGCGCGTTCAACGAGAAGCGCAAGCCGGTGTTCAAGGGCTGCTAGCGCCCTTCAGCGATCTATCACGAACGGCGCTGCCAGCAGCGCCAGTCCGATCACGGACAACCAGAGCACGTCGTTGGTGAAGTAGGGGTAGATGTTCAACAGGATGCCGGAGCCCATGAACACCAACTTGTCCCGGCGCTTGCCGTACATGAAGTAAGCGATGCCGAACACGCCGGCAAAAATGCCGAACGCAAGGCTGTTCATGATGCAGGCGACCCTGGTGCATTGCTCGATTCAGGCTGCGCGCTTGCGTCGCCGGCGCAGGTTTGAATGCCGGCAGGAGCCCGCGCCAGTCTTGGCAAATTCACCCCGCGAACTGCCCCGCCATCAGACATGTCCCTCACTTCTTGAGGCCCAAAACGCCATCGCCGATGATCTCCGTCGCGAACCCGGCGTGCCGCAGGCGCTTCACCACTTCGTTTGGCACATCGCGGCCGCTGGTCAGCTTGTTTGGCGAGCCGGTGTAGTGAAACAACTTGCCCCGGCGCTTGAGCACGCGGGCCAGTTGGTCATAAAACGTTTGTGAGTAGAGTTCTCCGGCAATGCCGAAGCGCGGCGGGTCGTGCAGGATGGCGTCTGCCGAGTCGCTCGGCAGGGCAGCGATGTGCTCCGCAATGTCGCCGTGGGTGAGCGTGAGGCCGCCGCCCACCGTGGGCGACCAGGGGTTGAGGCTGCGCAGCCAGATGACGTCAGCGGTTTTTTCGTACGAGAGCACTCGCATCGCGCCACCCTGCAAACAGCAGGCGGCGTAATAGCCCAGGCCGCCGCAGGTGTCGAGGATCACCTTGCCCTGCGGTTGGATCAGGCACACCTTGCGCTCGGCATCGGCGTAGGGTGAAACCTGCGCCGTGGGCAGCATCTTGATGCCATCGATTTCAAACGTCGGCGGGCCCCAATCGGTGGGCACCAGCTTGTAGAGTCTGGTCGAGTAGTGCGCCACTGGCGCGAAGGCTTCATCGGTCCAGTAGTAGATGGTGCGGTCCTTGCAGTTGGCCAGATAGGGGAATCGCCGGCCTTGCCAGTTCCACCCGGAGGTGTCCACTTCGACGGTGGTGGTCGTGCGGTCAAGGTCCAGCGAGCATTGAACGGTCGTCACATCGGCGGGGGCGCCGGCGCGCGCCGCCACCAACAGGGCGGCATGTACTTTTTGGGTGAGCAGCGGTCCATGGTAGCGACCGCCGCCTTGATCCGATGCGCTTACCGGCACCTGCAGCTGTCCCGGATTGCAGCTGCAGGTTTGATCACCCCGCCTGCACCAGCCGCTCATCCCCCAGAGCGAGGCGGTCGACCAGCGAGTGCATCAGCGCAAGGGAGAGGTGATAAAGGCACTTTACGCTGACCTTCTCGACCGCCGCTTTTTCAAATTCGACCAGCAACACCTCTTCCATGGTTTCCACCGTCGCCTGTCGGGGTATGGCGCCCTCTTTGATATAAGACATGTCGCCTACGCATTCGCCGGCGTCGAGCACGTTCAACAGCCGGCCTTGCTTGGTGACCTTGGCCTGGCCGCTGCCAAGAAAAAACAGGCTTGCTCCCTGGTCCCCTTCACGCATGATCATCGTGCGCGCCGGCAGGCGCGACCATTTGCCGGCATGCACGAGCTCCCACAGTTCGGCATCGTCAAGATTGCCAAGCAGGCGCACGGCCTTGAGAGCCACAAATTTCTCACTGTCGTGAACCGCGCTTTGATGATGGCTCAGGTGCCCAACCCTGGCGATATCGAGGGCGAGGTCGGCCCAGGAAGGGTAGCGATCGGCAGGCTCTTTTGCCAGCATGCGCAACACGATCTCATCCATGTCCGCGCTGACTTCCTCGCGCAGCGAGCTCGGTTTGGCAGGCGTGTCGCGAACTGTTTTTGCAACCACTCCACCCAGCGTGGGCGCGTCGAAGGGGCGGCGCCCCGTGAACAACTGATAGAGGACGATGCCGAGTGAAAACATGTCGCTGCTGTAGCCAAGGGGGCGGCCCCTGATCTGCTCCGGCGACATGTACAGGGGAGTGCCGATGTTGGCGATTTGGGTGTGGAGCGAATTGAACAGGTAGGAGGCGCCGAAATCCCCGATCTTGATATTGGTGTCGCTGACTACCAGTATGTTTGCGGGTTTGAGGTCGCGATGCACGATGCCCTGGCGATACGCGTAGTCGAGCGCGCCACAGGACTTGAACGCGATCTGGGTGACGTCTTCGGCCGAGAGCAGGTGTTGTGGCAGGATGTGCCGCATCAGGTCTCCTCCCGGCACATACTCGATGGCAAGGTAGGCGTGCTCCTCCGTGACGGAAGCTTCGAGTATCGACGCGATGTGGGGATGCGAAAGCTTGCCGGCCAGAGAGGCCTCGTTCATGAATTGGACGGTGAATTTCCGGCCGAATTCCGGATGCTTGATCACTTCCTGGTTGAGCACCTTGAGCGCGACGTCTTGTCCCGAAAACATGTCACGCGCCAGATACACGCTCGCCGAGGCACCCTGGCCAAGTACTTTCCCAAGCTGGAATCTTCCGATCTGATCCATGGTGGAGTCCGTGGAAGCTGCGATGCCCAA
Organism: Burkholderiales bacterium; assembly: GCA_031362905.1. Taxonomy (GTDB): domain Bacteria; phylum Pseudomonadota; class Gammaproteobacteria; order Burkholderiales; family JAEUOS01; genus CANJDH01. The sequence continues at coordinate 4,037 of JANLTL010000201.1, forward strand.
CTATAGCGTGGAATGATCTGGTCTGGCATGACGCTGTCATAAACGGGCGATGCCGGCTTGATTGCGGCATCCCGCTATCGGCCCTATCCGGGCCGCAGGGCTCGCTATTCGACCGCTGCGCCTTTTGTCGTGCTGGCCCCGGACCGGTTTCACGGGAGCACCCTCGAAGGATGCTGCGCTCCGCACCCTCCGAGGCATTTCCGCGAGTTCAGCCCAGATCGTAGCGATCCAGGTTCATCACCTTGTTCCAGGCCGCCGCGAAGTCCTGCACGAACCTCTGTTGTGCATTGCTCGATGCGTAGACCTCGGCAAGCGCACGCAATTGCGAGTTCGAACCAAACACCAGGTCCGCCACCGTGCCGGTCCATTTGATCGCACCGGTTGACCGATCGCGCCCTTCAAGCACGCCCTCTGCCGTGGCGGATTGTTGCCACTGGGTGCGCATGTCGAGCAGATTGATAAAAAAGTCGTTGGTGAGGGTTCCGGAGCGTTGGGTGAAGACACCGTGTTTCGCCTGACCGACATTGGCACCCAACACGCGCAGACCGCCGACCAACACCGTCATTTCGGGTGCAGTGAGGGTCAAGAGGTTGGCGCGGTCGAGCAACAGCTCGGCGGTGGCGCCTTCGAGACCTTTGCGCACGTAGCTGCGAAAGCCGTCGGCCGCTGGTTCGAGTACGGCAAACGATTCCACGTCGGTGTGCTCTTGTGTGGCGTCCATGCGTCCCGGGGTGAACGGCACCTTGATGTCGACACCGGCCTTGCTTGCGGCCGATTCCACGGCGGCGCATCCGGCGAGCACGATCAGGTCCGCCAGCGAGAGCTTCTTCGAACCGTTTTTTTCTCCTGAGTGTGCGCTGTTGAACGCCTGTTGGATCGCTTCGAGCTTGGGCAGCACCTTGGCCAGTTCTGCTGGCTGGTTGACGTCCCAATCCTTCTGCGGTGCCAGGCGAATCCGCGCACCATTGGCGCCGCCGCGTTTGTCGCTGCCGCGGAAGCTTGCCGCCGACGCCCAGGCGGTGCTGACCAGTTGCGAGTTCGACAAGCCGCTGGCGAGCACCTGCGCCTTGAGGCTGGCTATGTCCTGCGCATCCACCAGGGCATGGTCCACCGCGGGGATCGGGTCTTGCCAGATCAGCGTTTCGTTCGGCACCAGCTTGCCAAGGTAACGCGTGCCCGGCCCCATGTCGCGGTGGGTCAGCTTGTACCAGGCGCGTGCAAAGGCGTCATGGAGCTCCTGCGGGTTCGCCAGGAAGCGGCGCGAAATCTTTTCGTAGGCCGGGTCCATGCGCAGCGCCATGTCGGCGGTGGTCATCATCGGTGCGTGGCGCTGGTTGGCATCATGGGCATCGGGTACAGTGGTAGCCGCAGCCGGGTCGGTCGGCTTCCACTGGTGAGCGCCGGCGGGGCTCTTGGTGAGCTCCCACTCGTAGCCGAACAGGGTTTCGAAATAGCCGTTGTCCCACTGGGTGGGGTTCGGCGTCCAGGCGCCTTCGATGCCGCTGGTGATGGTGTGCACGCCCTTGCCGCTGCCGAAACTGTTTTTCCAGCCGAGGCCCTGCTCTTCGATGCCTGCGCCTTCTGGCTCGCGGCCCACATGCGCAGTGTCGCCCGCACCGTGGGCCTTGCCGAAGGTATGGCCACCAGCCACCAGGGCCACGGTTTCTTCATCGTTCATCGCCATGCGCGCGAAGGTTTCGCGAATGTCGCGTGCCGAACCCAGGGGATCAGGCTTGCCGTTCGGGCCTTCGGGGTTCACATAGATCAGGCCCATCTGTACCGCACCGAGGGGTTTGGCCAGGTCACGATCGCCGCTGTAGCGCTCATCGCCCAGCCATTTGGTTTCCGGCCCCCAATAGATTTCATCTTCCGGCTCCCAGATATCCGGGCGGCCACCGCCGAAGCCAAAGGTTTTGAAGCCCATCGAATCCATCGCCACATTGCCGGCCAGCACCAACAAATCGGCCCAGGAGAGCTTGTTGCCGTATTTCTGCTTGATCGGCCAAAGCAGGCGGCGCGCCTTGTCGAGGTTGCCGTTATCCGGCCAGCTGTTGAGCGGGGCAAAGCGCTGCGCACCGGTGCCGGCGCCACCGCGCCCGTCGCTGATGCGATAGGTGCCGGCCGCGTGCCAGGTCATGCGCACAAAGAATGGGCCGTAGTGGCCGTAGTCGGCCGGCCACCAGTCCTGCGAATCGGTCATCAGCGCGGTGAGGTCTTTGACCACCGCGTCGAGGTCGAGCGTCTTGAACGCCTCGGCGTAATTGAAAGCCTCGCCCATGGGATTGGACTTGGAAGACTGCGCGTGCAGCGCTTTCAGGTTCAGTTGATTGGGCCACCAGGTGGCGTTCGATGGGGCATTCGGGGTGCTTGCATTGGCGTGCATGCCGGAGGCGGCGCTGTTGCGGGCGGTGCCCGAGAACGGACAAGTGGCTTGGCTTGACATGGTGTGCTCCTTTGAGCGTGGAAAATCTACAGTGACGCGTAGTGTAGAAATGGAGCGGAAATTAATCCAATTGATTCTAAAACTCTATTCAATAGTAAAACACTATTGTCGAGACCGCTCATGGGGGCTGACACACCCCCTGGCCTGATGCGGCGAGGAGCGCACGCGCCCGCCTGGTCGCGCGGGCGGCGCACGGAGCCGGCCCTGAAAGACTTTCGCGGCCGCGGAATTACTCCGGCTTGATATTGCGCTCCTTGATCAGCTTCACCCAGCGCACCTCTTCCCGGCCCATGAAGTCCTTGAACTCGGCCTGCGTGGAAGCGCGGATTTCCACCCCCTGCGGCTTGAAGCGCTCGATCATGTCCGGCTCGGCAGCCACCTTGGCAATCGCCTTCTCGAGCTTGTCGACGATGGCCCTGGGCGTGCCGGCCGGCACCACCATGCCCTGCCAGAAGGTCACCACGAAATCTTTCATCCCGGTGGCCTCAGCCACCGTCGGAATCTCGGCGAAGGCAGGCGAACGAAGTGCGCTGGTAATGGCGATGCCGCGCGTCTTGCCGGTGGCCAGAATCGGCTTGGCCTCAAGCGAGGCCGAGAACATCATCTGCGCCTGGCCGCCGGCCACATCCTGCCCGGCCTGCGCACCGCCCTTGTAGGGCACGTGCGTCATGTCGAGGCCGGCCTCTTGCTTGAGCATCTCGGCGATCAGGTGGTTGGTCGCGCCGATGCCGGAACTGGCGATGTTGAACTTGCCCGGATTGGCTTTGACGTGGGCGATCAGTTCGGCCATGGTCTTGGCGGGAAACGCCGCGTTGACATGCAGGATGAAGGGCGTGAACGACATCAGCGACACCAGCTCGAAGCTCTTGTTCGGGTCGTATTGCACGGCGCCGGTGAGCGTCGGGTTGATCACCAGCGAGGTACCGCCGGCGTAGATGGTGTAGCCGTCGGCCGGCGCCTTGGCGACGTAGTTGGAGGCGACCGTGGTGCCGGCGCCGGCGCGGTTGTCGATCAGCATCGGTTTGCCCAGCTCGATCGCCAGCTTGTTGGCGTAGATGCGCGCCACCGCATCGTTGACGCCGCCCGGCGGATAGGGCACGACCATGGTGACCGGCTTTTGCGGCCAGTCGGTTTGGGCTTGCGCGCAGGCGGCGAACGGGATTGCGAGCGTGGCGAGGATGGCTGCGAAGAACGTCGAGCGTTTCATGGTGATGTCTCCTCCTGGTGAACCGCCAGTCTAACCAAGCATGCGCGTGCGGTGCAGGACAAAGCCGGACCGAGCCGTCGCTTTCATCAACCCTTGCGGGCGTCTCTCACCGGGTCGACGCGCTATTTGTCAATATGGCATTCCTCTAAAACCGTTGGTGGGTGCTACTTACAGCCGAGCATGCCACGTAAACCCGCTCCCACAGCGCCTCTCCAGACACTCGCTGATTCCAATTGTTTACTACACCAATGCCGCAGCATGCAGCAGGCGCCA
>JANLTL010000232.1:0-1947 GCA_031362905.1 Burkholderiales bacterium
CGCGCGGTTAAAAGCAATGCAGGCTGTATATGGGTGAGGCGTATTCGCCGACGACACTGTTTTGTCAGCGCACGGGCAAGCCGTGCGCTGACAAACGCCGCGAAGGGAGGCCGATCGGGACTGCGGATCAGGCGGCGGCTACTTGTCCCACCAGTGCATCGAGTCCTGGCCTTCGCCCTGCTTGCCGTTCGGCCCGCCGCCGCCTGAACGCACATACACCTTGCGCGCATAGCCGGCCTTGAACTTGCCATCGAGTGCATCGCGCAGCCAGTCCATGCCCATCATGTGGATGTCGGCGCGATTCGAATCACCATCGAACAGCCGGGTCTGGTGATAGCTGTCTTCATAGACCCACAGTTCCTTGGGCGCGCTGATCTTGTCGTAGAACTCGTAGATCATCTCGGTCGGGCTGCGCGCATCGTATTCGCCGACGGTCAGCATCACCGGGCATTTGATGCCGCTCTCGCGGCCGGCGACGGTCATTTTGCTGACGATCGCGTCGAGCGCGGCTTCCGACTTGGCGCCGGTGAGATAGCCGAACAACTGCTTGTAGCGCGGCGAGAAGGTATCGAGGATGTAGTACTTGTCGAGGTACGAGGCCCACGGCCCGGCCACCGCCTTGACGCGCGGGTCGCCGGAGGCGGCGACCTGGAAACCCCAGTAGGAGCCCATGCTGAGCGAATAGATCGTGATGCCTTCCGGGTCGATCTCTGGTCGGGTTTGCAAATAGCTGACCACTGCTAGCACGCCGCGCTCGTAGTTGTCATGGGTGAGCTTGATGTTGCGCAGGTTGCCGGTGCCCTGACCGGGACCATCCATCACCATCAGATGCATGCCGCGATGATGGGCATGGACCACGCGCGGATCGGGGTACATCTCCTTGGTCATGTCGCAGCCGGGAATGAAGATCACCACCGGCGCCTTCGGCTTGCCGGGCAAGAGGTGCAGGTTGCACTGCAGTTCGACGCCTTCGAAGGGCACCTCGATGCGCTCGATCGGGTGCGGCGAGTGCTCGATCACTTTCGCGTAGTTGGCCAGGCAGCGGCCGTGCAGATAGCGCTTCTCGTCGTTGGTTTCGAGCACCGGGTGCTGCGCGGCGGCAAAGGTGGCCGAGGCGCGGTAATAAAGCTCGAACGCGGTGGCGCGATGGCCGGCGGCTTCTTCTTCGGCGGCGACACGCTCCATGCGCTGGCCGATGCGCCCGAGGTGCTTGGAAATCTGCGCGTGGCTCTTGACGCTGGCCGGAAGTTCGCGGCCCGCTTCATCCCAATGGAACACACGGCCCGATTCCTTCACCACATAGTCATAGATCCACTGCTGACGATCACGTTCAAGGCGCGGTGTGCGCATGGGTTTGTCTCCCTTTCGTTGGTAGTTGGGTGCTGCGGGGTAGAAGTGTAGCGGGGCCTTGCTATGCCGCGGAGCTGAGCTCAATAGCAGCACACAACGCCCCTGTCGCGTGGCCGCAGTCGCTCCCTGTTGGGCTACATCGCCGTGCACAACCGCCCTGGTCGCGCGGGCGCAGTCGCCGAAGTCCCACTATCCCGGTGCGGTGACTCGTGCCCTGCTCAGGCGCCGCTCTGTTCCAATCGAACGATCAAATCTGGCAGTGAAGTCCGCACGGTGTCCCAGACGATCTCGAAATCAATTTCGAAATAACCGTGTGCGATCCGGTTGCGCATCCCTTTCATGTTGCGCCACGGAATGTCAGGATGCTGTTGCGTGTAGACGGGGTGGTCAAGCATCAAGCGCGCGGCAGCTTCGCCGATCATGACCATATTCATGACGACCGCCTGTTGCGTACGCGTGTCGGCCAGAAAATCAGCCTTGCTCATTCCTTCGATGTACGAGCACGCAAGACGTGCCGACTGCAACATATGGGAAAGCGCCTCGGCTCGACGCTCCTCGTTCATACAGCTTGCGCTTCCCCCAGGATGCGGGCGCGCA
>JANLTL010000261.1:0-1514 GCA_031362905.1 Burkholderiales bacterium
CATTCACTCAGGAGACCGACATGAAACTCACCACCGCCCAACTCGAACAGTTCGACCGCGAAGGCTATTTGTTTTTCCCCAGCCTGTTCAAGCCCGATGAAATCAAGCGCCTCGCCGATGAAGTGCCGGGCATCTATGCCCAAGAGCGGCCCGAGAACGTGCGCGAAAAAGCCGGCGGCGTGGTGCGCACCAATTTCGCTGCGCACCTGTACAACGAGCGCTATGCCCGCCTCGCGCGCCATCCGCGCATGGTCGAGCCGGTCAAGCAATTGTTCGACGAAGACGTTTACATGCACCAGTTCAAGATCAACGGCAAGATGGCCTTCGACGGCGACGTATGGCAATGGCATCAGGACTACGGCACCTGGATGAACGACGATCAAATGCCGAGCGCACGCGCGATGAACGTGGCCATTTTTCTTGACGACACCAACCAATTCAATGGCCCGCTGATGTTCATTCCCGGCAGCCACAAGGCGGGTGTGCTTGAGGCGGGGCACGACACTTCAACAACCAGCTATCCGCTATGGACCATCAATCATAAAAACATTGCCGACATGGTCGAAAAGGCCGGCGGTCTCAAGGGGGGCATCGTCGCGCCCACAGGCCCGCCCGGCTCGATGATCCTGTTCCATGGCTGTCTGGTGCACGCATCGACGTCGAATCTTTCGCCGTGGAACCGTGTCAACGTCTACCTCTCGCTGTGCGCGGTGTCGAACCACATCCGCCGCTTCAAGCGCCCCGGCTTCATCGCGCACCGGCAGTTTGATGCCATCGACTGCCTGCCCGATGATTGCCTGCTCAAGGACTATCCGGTGGCGACACCGTGGAAGAACGGTACGCCGGCGGAGGAGTTGGGCGGCACGCCCGATGTGGCCATGCGAGAGGCCGCTTGAAATGAATCTCTACGCAAAACTGTTGAAGCGCCAGGCCGACGGTAAACCCGTGCGCATCGGCCTCATCGGCGCAGGCAAATTTGGCTCGATGTATCTGGCGCAGATCCCGAAGACCCCGGGTGTGCATCTGGTGGGCATCGCCGATCTGTCCCCCCCCAACGCGAGAGCCAATCTCGCGCGCGTGGGCTGGAAGCCGGAGCAATCCGCTGCCACCTCGTTTGCCGATGCGATTGCCAAGGGCACTACCTTCGTCACCGAGAACTGGCAGGCCTTGGTATCGAACCCCGAGATCGAAATCATCGTCGAATGTACCGGCAACCCGGTCGCGGCGGTCGATCATATTCTCGCGGCGTTCAAGCACGGCAAGCACGTCGTCAACGTGACGGTGGAAGCTGATGCTTTCTGCGGTCCGCTGCTGGCGCAAAAAGCCGCGCAAGCCGGCGTGGTCTACAGCCTCGCCTATGGTGATCAGCCCGCATTGATTTGCGATCTGGTCGATTGGGCGCGCACGGCGGGCTTCTCGGTGGTCGCAGCAGGGCGCGGGCACAAGTGGCTGCCGCATTTTTCCGAATCGACCCCGGAGACGGTGTGGGGCCACTACGGTCTCTCGCCCGAAAC
>JANLTL010000304.1:0-1562 GCA_031362905.1 Burkholderiales bacterium
GCCACCTCGATGGCGACCATCATGCTCACCACGGTCGCCAGCACTCGCGCGCATCACGAGCACGCTGCGGTGCGCTGGGATATCGTCAAACGTTTCGCCCCTGGATTGGTGATCGGTACCTTGTCCGGCTCTTTGTTTGCCGGATTAATTCCAACGCGCCCACTGGCTATGATCTTCACGGTGATCGTGTATTACGCCGGTATCCAGATGATCCTGGACTTCAAACCGAAGCCGCATCGCCAACTGCCAGGTACCATCGGATTGGCGGCAACCGGGCTCGCCATCGGTTGCGTCTCCAGCCTTGTCGCCGCAGGTGGTGGATTTCTGACCATACCGTTTATGGTGTTCTGCAATGTGGTCATCCATCAGGCGGTTGGCACCTCTGCGGCGCTGGGCTTCCCGATTGCCGTGGCTGGCACGGTAGGCTATTTGATGAGCGGGCTGAAGGCATCGGGCCTGCCGGAATATTCGTTGGGCTTTGTCTACCTGCCGGGATTCATTGGCGTGGTGGCGATCAGCTTCATGATGGCGCCAGTCGGTGCGCGCCTTGCGCACAAGCTACCGGTGAAGCAATTGAAGCGCGGCTTCGGCGTGTTTTTGGCGCTACTCGCCACCAAGATGTTGCATGGACTGCTGACCGGCTAGCTAGCGCCGTAAGTCTGCCGCAGAATATTTTTCTGCACCTTGCCCATTGCATTGCGTGGCAACTCGGCGACGAAATGTACGCGTTTGGGAATTTTGAAGTTCGCCAGGTGCTCTTTCAGCGCAGCGATCACATCACGTTCAACTAACGCCGTATCACCAGCACCAACTGGCGTCTTTCTCACCACCACCGCCGTTACCGCTACGCCGAAAACCGGATGCGGCAAACCGATCACAGCGGATTCGAGAACACCCGGCAGCGCATCGATCAGCTCTTCGATTTCTTTCGGATAGACATTCAAGCCGCCGGTAATGACCAGGTCTTTCGAACGACCGATGATAGAAATATAACCATCCTTGCTCATGCGCCCCATGTCGCCGGTTTTGAAAAAGCCGTCGGAAGTAAATTCTTCTTTGGTCTTGTCGGGCATCTGCCAATAGCCGATGAACACGTTGTCGCCGCGCACCTGAATATTGCCGACCTCGTCATGTGCCAGCAACGCGCCTTCGTCATCGACAATGCGCACCTCCGTCCCTGGCAAAGGCAAACCCACCGTGCCGCCACGCCGCTCGCCGATGTAGGGGTTGGAGGTGAACATGCCGCCTTCGGTCATGCCGTAGCGTTCCAGAATCGTGAAGCCGCTGCGCTTTTGAAATTCATCGAAAGTCTCTTGCAAGAGCGGTGCTGAGCCGGAGATAAACAGGCGCATCCTGCGACAGCTCGCGCCGCCAAACGCTGAGCTTTGCAACAGCCGCACATAGTAAGTCGGCACGCCCATGAACACGGTCGACTCGGGCAGCAATTGCAAGGCGCGCAGCGGATCGAACTTCGCTTCAAAAAACATCGCTGTGCCGTTCATCAACACACAATGACAAGCGACGAATAATCCATGCACATGAAAAATCGGCAACATGTGCAG
>JANLTL010000363.1:0-10593 GCA_031362905.1 Burkholderiales bacterium
CCACTGCGGCTTGGGTCCAACCGCCATCCTCAAAATAGGCACGCCGCTTGCCGCGTAGCGCCGCTGCCGGTGGCCGCGCGTTGCCCCTGGCAATCTTCTCCAGCGTCGGGTGCTTCATCACGCCAATCACGGTGCTGCGGATGCTGACAATTTCGGCCATCTCGCCGGGTGAACCGCGGCCGTAGCGTTCCTCATGTGCGGTATCGAACGCCGCCTTGATGGCTGCCTTGTTGGCTGCCGCATTGCCGCGCTTGAATGCTGCGGCCGGCAAATCCACCGTGACCGCATGCTCCTGCCCGACATAGCGCATGTCGAGGCCGCGCTGCACCACCACCTTGCGGGTATTGAGGTCGGCCTCCTTGAGCGTGCCCTGGCCCTGCGCTTCCATGTCGGCAAACCAGCCTTCCAGTTCGGCCATGGTGATGCCCCCGAGGCTCACAAACTGCGAACGCACCAGGTCACGGCGGAAATCAGCCAGCAGCATGCCGAAGGCCGAGAAGTGCCCCGGCGCACGCGGAATGATCACGCGCGGAATGCGCAGTTCGCGCGCCACCATCGAAGCATGCAAGGGGCCTGCGCCGCCGTAGGCAAACAGGGTCGGGAATGCGCCGGGGTCGAGCCCGCGATCAGTCGTCACGCCTTTGACCGCATGCGACATGGATGCCGCGGCAATGCGCAGGATGCCGAGCGCCGCTTGCGTGATCGACAGCCCCAACGGGCCGGCCACGCGCTGCTTGAGCGAGGCGCTGGCGGCTGCTGTGTCGAGCAACATTTCACCGCCGAGGAAGCGCTTTGCATCGAGGCGCCCGAGCACGAGGTTGGCATCGGTGACAGTCGGCTCGGCGCCGCCTTGCCCGTAGCAGGCCGGCCCGGGTGCGGCGCCGGCGCTTTGCGGGCCGACGCGCAAGGCGCCCGATTCGCTCACCGCCGCAATACTGCCGCCGCCGGTGCCGACCTCGTGGATGTCGATCATCGGCGTGAGCAAGGGCAAGCCGGTGAGGTAGCCGCCGATCATCACGCTGCCGGTCACCAGTGCAGTGCCATCGCGCACCACACCGGCCTTGGCGGTGGTGCCGCCCATGTCAAAGGCAATCGCGTTGTTGATGCCGAGCGTGCGGCACAGTGCCTGCGTGCCGATCACGCCGGCTGCCGGGCCCGATTCCATCATGCGCACGCAGTCGGCGCGCGCCTCCGAAAGCGCATACAGGCCGCCGGTCGATTGCACCACCAGAAACTTGCCGGCAAATTGCTCGGCCTTGAGCTCGTCTTCGATCTCGCCCAGATAGCGATCGACCCGCGGGCCGATGTACGCGTTGGCCACCACGGTCGAGGTGCGCTCGTACTCGCGGTATTCCTGCGAGAGGTCGGATGAAATCGAGATGAAGGCCTTGGGCAGGCGCTTTTTCAGCGCGGCCTTGACCGCGCGTTCGTGCGCCGGGTTGCGATAGGAGTGCAGGAACAGCACCGCAACGGCTTCGATTCCGCGGCGCACCAGCTCGCCGGCGATTGCCTCGACTTCTTTCATGTCGAGCTTCTGGTGCACCGTGCCATCGGCCAAGAGGCGCTCGCTCACTTCGAAGCGCAGGTCGCGTTCGATCAGCGGCGCGTGCTTGCGATGGCGCAGGTTGAACGAATCGGGCCGGTTGATGCGGCCGATCTCGTAGATGTCGCGAAATCCGCGCGTGGTGATCAGGGCGGCTTTGGCGCCCGAACGCTCGAGCATGGTGTTGATGGCGATGGTCGAGCCATGCAGAAACAGGTTGGCCTCGGCCAGCGTCACGCCGGCCTTGTGCATGCCATCAAGGATGCCGCTGACCAGACGGTGGTGGGTGGTCAGCGTTTTGCCGAGCATCAGCAACCCGCGCGCCTCGTCAAAGGCGGCCACGTCGGTAAAGGTGCCGCCAATGTCGGCGGCGATGCGGGTTCGGGCAGTTCGGGTCATGGCGGAGGAGAGATGCGTTGCGGAAGGGCCACCACAGGGGGGCGGGGTGGAGGGGCGGGCCTCAGTATAGGTGCGGCTACTTATGCCGTAAATGTGATGTTGCGCATTTCAGATATACTTTTTTTGTTATTTTTTACACTACGTGTCTGAAGCGGCCCACCGTATGGATGCAATGCGCCCCGCCGCCTGGCGGCTGTTCGTCGAATTGGCCGATGCCGGCAGCATCACGCGTGTGGCGCAGGCACGCAACACGGCCCAGCCCCACATCAGCCGCCAGCTAGGGGAACTCGAGCAGCTATGCGGCGGGCGCCTGTTTTCGCGCCATGGCCGCGGGATTGCGCTTACCGAGCTGGGTGTGTGGGTGCTGCCTCGAGTGCGTGCGTGGCTGGCCGAAACCGACCAGCTCGAAAGCGACATCCGTACCGGCGCGGGCGTGCCGATTGGCGAGGTGCGTGTCGCCATGCTGCCGTCGGCGATCCAGCCCCTCGCCACCACCGTGATCCGCCGGCTGCGCGAGAGTTACCCGCTGGTGCGCCTCTCGGTGCGCGAAGGCCAAGGCAGCCAAATCGACGACTGGCTCGATGCCGGACGCGTCGACCTCGGCATCGGCTACCGCTACGAGAACGATGTGCGCGAAGACGACCATGTGCTCGCGCGCGTCGATACCTACCTGGTCGGCCCGTCTGGCGATGTCCTTACGCGCCGCACTGCCGTGCGCTTCGCGAAGCTGGAGAACTTGCCGCTGGTACTGCCATGCCGGCCAAGCGCCTGGCGCGACACGCTCGATGCGGTCAGCCGCAACCTGGGCTTCGCGCTCAATGTGGTGATGGAGGCTGACTCACTTGCCTTGCAGTGCGAAATGGCCGCCAGTGGTGCCGCCTACACGGTGCTCGGGCCGTTTGCGATTGCCGATGCATTGCGCGCCGGAAGGGTGCAAGCCGCCCACATCACCGATCCAGGCTTGACACGGGTCGTCACGCTGCGCAGCCAGCGGCGCGGCGCGATCTCGCTGGCACAGCGCGTGGTGGCTGACCTGATTCGCGAATCTGCGCGCGACCTGGCCGACCTCGCCAAAGGTATCCGCGCCGGCCAGAAACCGCCCAAGGCGCCCACACCACGCAGCGGCACCCGGCGCCCCACTGGTCTGCACGCAGGCCGATCTCCTTGACCAGTTTGCCAAGCCGCTGATGGTGGCTCGCGAACATCGCAGCTTGTCACCGATGCCGCTCCCACCAACGGCTTCGAGAAGAACGACAAAGCCAACATATGAGACGATGAACTGGAAGCGTTGCGGACCCTCGCCAAAGACCTGCTGGCCAGAACCGGCCAGCAATTGGATGCAGCGGTAACAGACGGAGCATTGCAGGAGATTTGCCATGACTAAAAAAACCAAAGCGAAAAGCCCGATTCTCGAAGCAGTCCACGAAACCGCCAGCGACTTTCATCGCCTCGGCTTCATCAACGTCCACAAGATGCGTCAATACGACGCGCTTTGCCTCGACCCCGTGCCCGAGTACGACAGCGCAAAAATTCGCGCCCTGCGTGACCACCTCAAGTTATGCCAGGCCGTGCTCGCGTCCGTGCTCAACACCAGTCTCTCGACAGTGCGCAAGTGGGAGATCGGCGAGAAGCGCCCCAGCGGGCCATCGTCAAAACTTCTCAACCTGCTTGAGCGCAAGGGGTTAGAGGCCGTGCTGTAAAAGTAACCTGTGGACTGGCCTGAGAGCGGCTCCCACCAACGCACCTGGGCGATATCAGCCTGAAACCCGCCCCCACCAAGCCTCTCCAGCCACCGCCCCAACAAGTTCCGCCCCACCCCAAGCGCAAGAACCATCAAATGCGCTTCAATCACTGCCAGTAAAGTCCGCTCCACCTCAACGGAGCCGTACCGCATGACGCCCTTCGGCTGCGCCCTCTGGCACATCGAAACGCACTTCAACGAAGAGCTCACGCAGGGCGGCGTGGCGCTGATTGCCGGGGTATCGCGCTTTCACCTCAGCCGCGCGTTCAGCCTCGGCGCCGTCATGCCGCTGTGAAGTACTTGCGCGGTCGGCGCCTCACCGCGCAGCTGACTTCGGGCGCGTGCAGAGGCCAAGGGCGAGCCGGACTTCGCGCGCCGCTTTGGGCAAGGCGGCGAGGAGTTTGACGGGCGGACCGGGGTGGGTGGATTAGAGTTTTGGGTGCCGGTGAAGGCGTAAGATATTGCCAGCAAACATCCGCCGGAGAGCACCATGAGCGCAATGTTCGATGAGTTAAGTAGCAAGGCGATGACCCTTTCGCCGATCGAGCGCGCCCGTCTTGCGGACCTGATGGTCGAGAGTCTCGATGCCGCACCCCTGACGGAGGTCGATGAAGCCTGGATCAACCTCGCGCAACGCCGCGCAGAGGAAATTCGTGCGGGCACCGCAAAAACCTACTCCGCCGAAGAAATCCTCAGTGAGGCGCGCCGCTCCCTTGGCGGATAGGGCCTGATGAAGATCAGGCTTCATTCCGGAGCGAAGCAGGATTTCGATGACGCTGTACGCCACTACGCAGCGATCAGACCGGAACTGGCTGGCAGATTCATCGATGAAGTCAACGCCGGCTTCGATCAGATCATTCAAGAGCCGCAACGCTGGCGTGTAGTCGGCGGCGGGGTTCGCCGCGTGCTGACAAAGAAATTTCCATTTGCGCTGCTCTACATCATCGAAGGCGAAACAGCCCACATCGTTGCCGTGGCGCATAGCAGCCGCGCGCCAACGTATTGGGCTGGACAGGTATAGGCCTGAGGACCGCCTCCATCAAAAGGTTTCCGGGCATCGGCCTAGAGGCGCCACAAGTTGGCGGCTCAGGCCGCCTCCAACTCCACATGCACGCGCCGACCCATCGCCGTCGCAATATTCACCAGCGCATCGAGTGAAAAGCGCGACACCCGGCCGCGCAACAGATCGTTGATGCGCGGCTGCGTCACCCCGCAACGCTTGGCCGCCTCGGCCTGCGTCCACTCCTTGTCATTCACGATGGCGGCGATCTGCTGCATCAACTCGGCGCGCGCGCGCAGATTGGCGGCCTGCTCGGGCGTATCGGCAAGCGCATCCCACACGCTGGAGTGAGATTTGATTTCGGCTTTGCTTGGAACCGACCTTTTCATCAGTCCAATTATATTGGGTTGGATATAAGAAACAGAAACCTGGCAACTGCCAAGAATCGCTCCCACCAACGATTCCAGACACACGACTGCCTGTGATCCGCTCCCACCAAGGATTTCCACGGATCGCCTTGCGCGAATTGCGGCCACACGTCGGCCAATCCTACAAATCCAGCCCCGCCCCACGCTGTCGCAACCACTCCTTACGCTCCAGATAATCCGGCAATACCTTGTCCACTTCGTTCCAGAATGCGTCGGAGTGGTCGCGGTGGCGCAAGTGGCAAAGCTCGTGCACAACGATGTAATCCACAATCGCGGCAGGCGCCATCAGACATTTCCAGTGAAAGTGCAGGCTGCCATCCTTGAGGCACGAGGCCCAACGGTAGCCAATCTCTTTCACCGTGAAGCTGCCCGGCTCCACGCCAACCTTTGCCGAGAAGAAAGGCACACGCTTAGCAAATCGCTCCATACCCTTGCGTTCATAGAATTCCTGAAACGCCTGTTGTGCACCTTCTTTGCCTTGCTTGTCGACAATCGCGCGCTGCAGGCAAAAGCGCCCGTCCTTCAGCTTCAATGCCTCATCCTGGTCTGCCACCAGCAAGAGCCTGTAGCTCGACCCCAGATAAAAAAAGGATTCACCATTGACCCACTCGCGCACCACCCGCGTGGTGTTGAGGTCGCGCCACTCTGCAAGATTGCGGTAGATCCACATACGCCGGCTCAGCACAATCGCATCGACCTGCTCGGGCGTCATGCGTTTGGGCGGCCGCACGCTGATGAAACCATTGCGTTCAATCACGATGTCGGTGGTGCGGCGATCCGCGCCGGGCAGCAACCGATACTCGATGTCGCGAACTTGCCTTAGCTGCATGTCACGCGATCTCGCTTGGCTTGATCAATTCGGAGTGCCGATTCTTGGCGAGCTTCATCACTTCTACTGCTACACGTTCCTGCGTTTGTTTGAGTTCTTCAATGCCGCTCTTGATGATTTCGGTTTTGATCAGCCCGCGCACGCGTCGCTGCTTGTCGGGGTTTTGCCAGAAGTCGATGCTGCCGACGGTCTCTTGCAAAATTTCGACGACGCCCTCCATTAATTCCTTGAAGCGCGCCTTGTGCTCTGCCGGGATGGTACCGCCCTCGAATGCCACCAGCGCGATATGCTCATAAAACGTTGTCGTTTCGCGGCTCATGCCGTCTTGGCCGTGTTGCCGGCCCGCAACTGCTTCACCACGCAGCTCCGCCAGTTTTTCGGCCAGCAAATCCCATTGGTCATGATGGCGCTCGATCAGCGCATCGACTTTTTCCGACAGACTCTTGTAAAACGCCGGGTCCTCATCGTGATGCACGGTGCAATGCTTGCGAATCGCATGCTCCATTTCGCTTGCCTTTGCTTCGGGATTTTTCCCCGAGTGCATCTGCAATTTTTCAAGGAAATCTTCGGCCAGCAATTCCACCGGGTCTACCTTGGGGTTGATACCCAGGCTGATCAGGTGTTCGTTGATCAGCGCTTTCACCTTTTCGCCGGCGTCGCCGAGATCAAGGCTGGAATCCTTGTAACGCTCTTTCGCCACCTGCAGGATGTAGCCGAAGCGTTTGGCTGGCACGCGATAAGGCTGGGCCGACGCATGAGGCAGCACAATATCCATGCTGACCAGAAATTTCTTCAGGTACACCTCAAAATCCGCCCTGCGCTTTTCATCCTTCAGCGCTTTCACCGCCGCGTGCACAACTTCCGCGTCCGCATTGAGATCGGTGAACGTGCCATTCACAAACTCCCTGATGCGCTTGACGCCCGCATCATCGAAATGCTGCAGCAGCCGATGGTAACGCTCCTCTAGCACTGGCAATTCCGATTCAATGCTCAGCAGGCCATCGCGCAACTCGGCAATCTCATCGCTGGCGGCATACAGAGTCAATGCATCGGTTAAGTGATTCGCCAACCCGATGTAATCCACGATGTAGCCGCGCTTCTTGCCGCGTGCCACACGATTGGTGCGGGCAATCGCTTGTAACAGGGTGTGCTCGCGCAGCTTCTTGTCGATATACATCACCTGTTCAACCGGGGCGTCGAAACCGGTGAGCAACATGTCGCACACAATCAGGAAGGCGATGCCGGAATTTTCCTTGTCGACGTCGTCCAGATCGAACGGTTTGCAAAAATTATCTACTGCGTTCATGCGCGCTGCCTGCTTGCGTGCATGAGTGATGTAAGCCGCTTCGTTAGTGCCGTCCGATGAAATCACCACAGCCGTCTTGAGAAATTCCAGCTTTCGGATCAACCCTGCATCCGGCGTTTGCCGCCCCTGCTCCAACTCGATGCGCGCCGCCACTGCCGTCTGAATGCCGGTTTGATAACGCACGCACGCTAACTTGGAATGACACACCACCTGCGCCTTGAAGCCGTTGGGCAGGATGTTGTCGACGTAGTGATCTACCAAGTCCTTGGCAATGGCATTGATGCGATTCTCCGCTTCGAGAATATCGCCAGTGGCGCCGTACTTCTTTTTGATCGCCAGCAGTTCTTCTTCGGTGCGGTCCTTGAACAAATCTTCGAATGCGGTATCGAAGGCGTGCTTTTCGTTGAGAGCGCTATCGGCCGTTTTGCCTTCGTAAAGAATTTGCAGCGTGGCGCCATCGTGCACCGCATCCATCAGCTTGTAGGTGTCGATGTATTCGCCAAAGCGTTTGTGCGTTTTTCTCTCGCCGTGCCGCTCGGTAATCAGTGGCGTGCCGGTAAACGCCACCCGCGCTGCATTGGGAAAAGCCTCAAACAGGTTGTCACCTAGATCAGAGCTTTGGGTGCGGTGCGCTTCATCAATCATCAAAATGATGCGCGGCGAATCGTTGACCAAGCCAAAGGTCTTGCCCGCCGGTATGGCGAGATAAGTGCCGAGCGCCTCGGCCACCGTGTTGGTCAGGGTCTGGTTGCGCTCCTGAAACTTGTGCACCATCACCATATTGAGATCGGAGCTATCCACCGCCAGGTGCCGGCGCAAATCGGCACTGCTCTCAATCACATTCACCCGGCCACCGATCAGCTTGGCCGTCTCGCCAAGTTGTTGCTCCAGGTCTTGCCGATCGTTCACCAGCACGATCTTGTAGTCGTTGAGGTCTTGACTCGCGCGCAGCATGCGCGCCACAAAAACCATCGTGAGCGACTTGCCCGAGCCTTGCGTGTGCCACACCACGCCACTGCGCTCCAGCGCGCTACCGCCCGTACGCAGGCGCGCGAGAATGCGATTCGCTGCCCGAAACTGCTGGTAACGACACACGACTCGCACTCGTGAGCCGCTGTCGGTATCCATGAATACGCTGCAAGAGCGCAGCATTTGCAAAAGGTTGGCGCGATTCAACATGCCCGCAATCAACTGCTGCTGGGCGTTCATGCCTTCGCGCGCCTCGTCATCCTTCGGGTAAAGGGTCTTCCACGAGTGAAAGTGCTCCTCGCCCGAACTGATGGTGCCGTAATCAGCCTCAATACCGCAGGTGCGCATCACCATCATGCAGCTATGGAACAGACGCGGCTCACCTTCCCGGTAGCCCATCAACTCGGTGTCCTTGCGCTTGCGCATGTAGCGCTGCAATTGCACAAACGCTTCCTGCATCGGGTTGGCGCAGGTTTCCGACCCCTTCTTGCACTCCACCACGCACAGCGGGATGCCGTTCACGAACAGCACAAGGTCCGGAATGATGAAGCCCTTCACACAACCGGGCGTATCAATGCGGAATTGGTTAATCGCATGAAACCGGTTGTTCTCGGGATGATGAAAGTCGATCAACCTGACCACCGGGTCACGCTCTTTCGTCACCTCATTCACATCCACCTGCGCCTTGAGGAGCAGCGCCTGCACCGCCTCACTGGCTTCGAGCAGTGTGCGGTTGGGCTGGCGCAGCAACTGTTGCTGCAAGTCTTCAAGCTGATTGTCAGTGAGCCAAGGCTTGCCATCGCCAGTGAGGTTGATGGCGCGAATCGCTTCGTTGAATACACCCGGCAGCAGCCATTGGCGAAAATGCTCGCGCAGGCTTGGCCTTGCCTCTTGCGGCACGCCAGCGCCCTGGTCGATGGTGGTCCAGCCTTGCTCGGCCAGTTGCTGCAAAAACGGCCGTTCGACCTCGCTGTATTCCGACATTGCGGCGGTCAAGCCGCCATCGGTTGGCGGTGTTCTCCGGCCAGACGCTCGAGGGCAATGCCAATAGCGCGATCATCAAAGAGACGATTCTTGCGCTCGCCCGCGCCGGCCGGCCACTTCACCAAGCCCTCGCGAACGGCTTGCACTGTGGGAGCAACATTTTCCTTGAAGAGCAGCCAATCAACGGTCGCCAGCAACTCCATGCCAAACGGTGATTCAAAACCGTCGATCATCGCAGCGGTATATTCCAGCGCCTCTACATACGGCTTGGCCTCAGTCTTCAAGTAGGTCTGGAGAAACGTCTTGCACTCGTCATCGAACCAGATCACATCGGATGGCCCGGCGTCGCTGATGCGCTTTTCGCAATGCAGGTAGCTGCCGTCGAGATTGTCGAGCAGATGGTCTAGCTTGTTGGCATAGGGGCCGTATTTGTGCGGAACGAACTGAAAATTGAGCGGGTTGTCCTGTGGCGAAAAGCGCTCAATCGCTCGCTCAAGAAACCAAGCCAATTTATGAATCTCCAGCAGACTACATTCCATGCCCAGCACCCAATAGCGGCGCACCAACTCAGCCAACATGGCAGACGCAGGGGTTAAGGGTGAAACGTTGGCACTGTGCTGATCCATCTCAGCGTTCCTCACTCAGCCCACTGAGGCAACTGCTTAAGCAGATAGCGTGGCCGGCCGTTGCCTACCTGCGTGGTCATCACATCGATATGCACGGTCTGATGGAGATGCAGATTGATTGCATCGACATCCTGAATCAACGGAGACACCTTGCCTCGAATGATTTGGTCATCACCCGCAAGCTTGAATTCGAACGCCCGGCCTTTAGGCAGAGCCCCGACAAACTCACCATGCAAGCGCCCGTCAGCCTCTCGCAGGTTATCCGCGCCAAGACGTTCCAGGCTATTACGAACCTGCCCCACATCTGTGAAACGAACACCGCGCCCCGCGTACTGGACGGCGCAAACCGCGTCATTGTCGGCCAGCACCCTCAAAAATCCACGAATTTTTTCAAGCGCGCGCGGATCGGTTTCCGATGCGACGTCGGCCAGATCTTCGTCGTTTCCGAGGGTGCCTTGAAGCAGTGCCTGCGTGCGCTGCAGCGCGATCGCGACCGGGCTTTCGTCTGCAATCGCCAATTGCTGGCCTCGATGTTCTTCCAGCTCGAAACCGAACGACCCTACGGCAGTATTCGTAATCAGCAACTGATTTTGATCACGATTGGGGATAGGACCCATCGCAGCAAGCGGTGCCGCCAAAGACGCTGCCACCGTAGCCACAGCGTCGGTAAAACTGCTTACCGCACGCATGCCAAAGTCGGCAAAAATCCCATGACTGCCAATCACTGGCGCGCCATTGAAGGTTAGCCGGGCTCGCGCCGGGGCACGC
>JANLTL010000376.1:0-8802 GCA_031362905.1 Burkholderiales bacterium
GCTGGCATCGCGCGCGCCAATACGTGCTCGACCGCAAGCAGTTCGGCCGCCCGCTCGCCGCCAACCAGTTGATCCAGAAAAAACTCGCTGACATGCAAACCGAAATCACGCTCGGCCTGCAAGGCTGCCTGCGCCTGGGGCGGATGAAGGACGACGGCACCGACTCGGTCGAAATCACTTCGATCATGAAGCGCAACTCCTGCGGCAAGTCGCTCGACATTGCGCGCCTCGCGCGCGACATGCTCGGCGGCAACGGCATCAGCGATGAGTACGGCATCATCCGCCATATGGTCAACCTCGAAGTCGTGAATACCTATGAGGGTACGCACGACATTCATGCGCTGATTCTGGGGCGTGCCCAGACCGGAATTCAGGCGTTTCAATGACGCGCAGGCAGGCTGACTTGAAAATGGCATGGCCCGGATAGCCTCATGCAGCAAGGGTCTGCGCGGTATGAGCGCTGTGAGCCGCTCCCACCAAGGCTTGCGTGGGTGATCCGTGTTTTCATTGACCTTCCTGCGCCATGGCTGAGATTCTCGGCTTGGGCCCGTCGCACTAGCCGCCGCTGTCAGCGTCGGCTGCACAGAGATGGCCGGCATCCTGCGTTCCAGGTTCAAGGATCCCGGCAGTCCGGAGTGACATGGCTAAAATGTCCTCCTGCCAACCGCTCCGAATCTCCACCTCCGGCAGTTCGCATCCGCTGGCATGCCAGCCTCCAGCGCGCTCCTCATCACTAAAACCAAAGGGAAAATTCCATGCGTCTCATCAGCTATCAACAAGATGGTCAGGCCCACACCGGTGTCATGTCCGGTGCCGATGCGGTCATCAACGTCTCGGACCTCATGCCCGATTGGCCGACCGACATCGTCGAGATTCTGCAACTTGGCCCGCAGGCCCTGGCTGATTTGAAGAAAGCTGTCGGCGAGCGCAAGGGCGCGGCAACCACACCGCTCAAGTCGCTCGACCTGCTGCCGCTGGTGCCAAACCCGCCCAAGATCATCTGCATCGGCCTCAACTACGCCGACCACGCCAAGGAAGGCGGTCGTGACCGCCCCGACCATCCCAGCTTCTTCATGCGCGGCGCCGTCTCGCAAGTGGCACACGGCAAGCCGATCATTCGCCCCAAGTGCTCGCACAAGCTTGACTACGAAGCCGAGATCGCCGTCATCATCGGCTCCAAAGCCAAGCACCTCACGCGCGAGAATGCACTGTCCTGTGTGGCCGGCTATTCGCTCTACAACGACGGCTCGATTCGCGACTACCAGCGCCGCGGCACGCAATGGACCCTCGGCAAGAACTTTGACGCCACCGGCGGCTTCGGCCCCTGGCTGATCACGCCTGACGAACTGTCTCCGGGCTGCGAAAACCTGCGCATCCAGTCGCGCCTCAACGGCAAGATCATGCAGGACGCCAACACCATAGACTTTTTGTGGAACATCGTCGACTCGCTGGTCATCATCAGCGAGTGCATGACGCTCGAACCGGGTGACGTGATCATCACCGGCACGCCCGCTGGTGTCGGTTACGCGCGCACCCCGCCGGTGTTCATGGCGCCCGGCGACATCATCGAAATCGAAGTCGACGGCATGGGTGTGCTGATGAACACCATCGTTGACGAGAAGTAGCCCGGGCAACCACGTGGCAGCAGCAAAACAACCCGGCGAACAAGGCTATGTGCGGCGCATCGTGACCGGGCACGATGCCGAAGGCAATGCCATCTTCACCGAAGACGGCGCGGCGCCCTCAGTGCACACCAATCCCAAGCGGGTCGGCTACTACCTCGCCAACCTGTGGATGACGGACCAGACGCCGTGCTTTGTCGGCAACGAGGCCGACCCGACTTCGCGACCGCTGACGCTGGAGCCGCCGAAGAATGGCACGGTGGTGCGCATCATCGAATTCGGCCCCGAAGGCGATTGGACCAAAAACCTTGATGGCTCCGGTGCCAAGGAAGCCTTCGGCGCGCTCGGCACCAACAAGGCCTCCACCTACAAGAGTGGCGGGCACCCGCTGATGCACCGTACCGAAACGGTCGACTACGCGCTGGTGCTCGAAGGTGAAATCTTCATCGTGCTCGACAAGGAGGAACGCCTCATGAAGCAAGGTGATTTCCTGGTCGAGCGGGGCACCAATCACGCCTGGGCCAATCGCTCGGGCAAGCCGTGCAAGATGCTGTTCGTGCTGATCGACGGCAAGTTTGATCCCGAGATTGGCAAGCATTTCCAGGCCTAAGGCGCCCAATCAGTTTTGCATCGGGCATTCGGCCGCTTCGCGCCGCTGCTCATTGTCCAGAGGAGAGTCTGCATGGCTGTCACCCTCAACGTCAACGGCAAGCGCAGCAGCAGTCCGGCCGCGCCTTCAACGCCGCTGCTCTATGTCTTGCGCAATGACCTCAACCTGAATGCGGCAAAGTATGGTTGCGGCTTCGGCCAGTGCGGTGCCTGCACGGTGATGATCGGCGGGGTGCCCACGCGCTCGTGTATCACGCCGGCCGGCAAGGTCGGCGCCAAGCCCATCACTACGGTAGAGGGCCTGGGCACGATAGACAAGCCGCACGCCTTGCAGACTGCGTTTATCGAGGAGCAAGCCGCGCAGTGCGGCTACTGCGTCGCCGGCGCGATGATGACCGCCAAGGCCCTGCTGGACAAGACGCCGAAGCCCGACGAGGCGCAGATTCGTCAGGCGCTGGCCGGCAACCTGTGCCGCTGCGGTACCCATAACCGCATCGTGCGCGCAGTGCAGCGCGCCAGCGGACAGCAAGCCACGGCGGGGCAGCCGATCATCGTGCAGGCACCGGTGAGCACGCGCGCAGAGGTGGCAGCATGAACGCGCGCGACAACTTGATCACCCGGGAAACCCTTGGGTCACAATCCTCGCAGGGCAGCACGGCCCTGACAGCGGCTCCAGGAGCGGCTTCTGGCGCGGGTTTGGGTGGCATCTCCGATGGAAAATTTCAACCCGGGCGCCGCCGCTTCATTCTCAAAGGGGGGGCACTGGGCGTGAGCTTTGCGCTCGCTCCTTCGCTGATCGAAGCCCAGGCACCGGCGCGCCCGCCCCTGCCGGGCAGCCTCAACAATTTCCGCCGTCTCAACGCCTGGCTGTTCATCAATCCCGACGGCACCATCACCTTCTTCTCCGGCAAGATCGAACTCGGCCAGGGCATCCTCACGGCCCTGGTGCAAATCGCTGCCGAAGAACTCGATGTCGAGATGAAGCGCCTGCGTCCGGTCTCGGGCGATACGCGCATCGTGCCCGATGAAGGCGTCACCGCCGGATCGCTCTCGATCCAGCAAAGCGGCGCCGCCTTGCGCGCCGCCGCCGCCGAAGTGCGCGCGTTGCTGGTCAATGCAGCGGCCACGCGCCTGGGCGTGCCGGCCGAGCAACTGACGGTGAGCGATGGCACGATCAGCGCCCCCGATGGAAAGAAACTCACATACTGGGACATTGCCGGCACGCTCGACCTGGCCCGCGATGCAACTTCCGGTTTCAAGACCAAACCCCATAGCGCCTACAAGCTGGTCGGCAAAACGGTCTCGCGGCGCGACATTCCGGGCAAGGTCACCGGTGGTGAAGCCTATGTGCAGGACATGCGCCTGCCCGGCATGTTGTATGGCCGCGTGGTGCGTCCGCCGTCGCTCAATTCGAAACTCGTTTCGCTCGATGAGCGCGCAGTCAGGAAAATGCCCGGTGTTGTTGCCGTGGTGCGCGATGGCAGTTTCATCGCGGTCGCCGCAGCGCGTGAAGAACAGGCGATTGCCGCGCGTGCTGCACTGGCCAAAGCCGCGAAGTGGGATGTGCCCGCCGACAAGCCGCCGCGCGGCGCCGCACTCTATGCGCATCTCAAGACCGCGCGCAAGCAAACCAGTGTCGTCGGCGTGAAGACCGATGCCGCCGCCGCGGCCACGGCGGTCAAAAAACACCAGGCCGAGTTCACGCGGCCGTTTCAATCGCACGGCTCGATCGGCCCCTCGTGCGCCGTCGCGCAGTGGAAGGACGGCCGCGTCACCGTGTGGACGCACAGCCAGAGCGTGTTCCAGTTGCGCGGCGACATGGTCAAGGTATTGAAGATGCCGGAGGCCGACATTCAGTGCGTCCACCGCGAAGGCGCGGGCTGCTATGGGCATAACGGCGCGGACGATGTCGCGCTCGATGCCGCGCTTCTCGCACGCGCGACCAATGGCCGGCCGGTCAAGCTGCAATGGATGCGCGAAGACGAATTCGCCTGGGAGCCCTACGGCTCAGCCATGGTGATGAACATGAGCGCCGGGCTCGACGCGGCCGGCAAGATCGTCGACTGGACCCACGAGCTGTGGAGCCACACGCACAGCACGCGGCCTTACGATCCCGATGGCAACAACCTGCTCGCCGGCTGGCATCTGGCGAACGCCGCGCCGATGGGCCCACCCAAGAACATTCCGCAACCCAATGGCGGCAGCGACCGCAACGCGGTGCCCTATTACGCGTTCCCGCAGACCAGGACCATCAATCATTTGGTGCTGGACATGCCGATCCGCGTCTCGGCGCTGCGCGGCCTGGGCGCCTTTGCCAATGTGTTCGCAGCCGAGTCCTTCATGGACGAGCTGGCCGAAATGGCGGGTGCCGACCCGGTCGAGTTTCGCTTGAAGCATTTGAGCGACCCGCGTGCGCGCGCGGTGCTCGAACGCGTGGCGGCGGACGCCAACTGGAAAACCGGTGACAAGCATCGCGGCGTCGCCTTCTCGCGCTACAAGAACAACAGCAGCTATGTGGCAGCGATTGCGGATATCGACCTCGACCGCGCCAGCGGCAAGCTCGCCGTGCCGCGCATCGCCATGGCGGTCGAGTGCGGCATGATCGTCAACCCTGACGGCATCGTCAATCAAATGGAAGGCGGCGCGATCCAGTCCACCAGTTGGGCCTTGCGTGAGCAGGTCAATTTCGACGCCAGCCAGATGCTCACACGCTCCTGGGCCGACTACCCGATCCTCACTTACGCCGAAGTGCCGCAGGTGAAGGTGTCCTTGATCGATCTGCCGAGCGCGCCGTCGCTGGGCTCGGGCGAGGGCGCACAGGGGCCGGTGGTGGGCGCGATTGCGAATGCGTTTGCACGGCTCACGGGCAAGCGCTTGCGCGATGTGCCGTTTACCGCGGAGAAGGTGAATGCCATTCTGGCCTAGCAAGGATTGTGGCGGAGAGTGGCTACTGGGGCCGTTCTCTGACCATACACTGAGCGTGATTCGGATAGGGGACGTGGTCATCCGGTGCTTTACGCCAACCCGCCCTAGGTGCTGGTGGTGTCGCCTGCACTTGGTGCGCGCACCCTGCGTAAGCTGGTTGCTGCGGCCAAGGCCAAACCTGGAGCATTCAATTGCGCAACGGCGGGCGTCGACTGGCATTTCGGCGAAGCCAAAGATCGGTAGCCTTAGATTTTCGACAACAACAGGTGATGCATGCCGTTGAAGCGCATTGACACCGGGCTCGCCCGGTTTGATTACGATGAAAAGGGCGATCACGGCTATTTGGTCAACCTGAGCCGGCAGGGGGTCAAGCACATTCGCCGCTTCGCCGACGGCGTTTTCGGCGGCAAGCGTGCCGCACTAAAGGCGGCGCGTGCTTGGCGCGAAAGCGTGATCGAAGATCACCCACCGCTGAGCCGGGGGCAGTACGTTCAAATATTGCGCCGGAACAATACCAGCGGTTTTCCGGGAGTGTATGCCACCAAGAACAGCCGTCGCGAAATTACGGGATGGGAGGCGTGGTGGTTGCTGCCCGGTTCTGACAGGTATGCGGTCAGAAAGTTTGCAAACAGCATTCATGGCTCTGCGCGCGCAAAGCAGATGGCAATCGATGCCAGGAAGGCAGGTATTGCCAAACTCGCAGATGAGGTGGCGGCAATGGGAGCAGGTGCGCCGTCGGCCGAGTCTGCGGCGCGGCGCAAAGCGCGAGTCGATGCGGCAAGAGCGGAACGTGAAAGCGACTGGCGCATCGCGCGGGTGCGCGTGAGCAACGTATTTTTGTCACTGCACTTTGCCTGCGGAGCAATGCTCCAGTTGCCGATCCGTCAGTGGCCGGCGCTGGCACGCAACAAGCCTGCGGCGAACAAGGCTTGGACCGTGAAGAACCATGTGGTGACCTGGCCAGCGCTGCAACTTTCAATTGACGCGCGGCAATTCATTCACACACGGCTCACACGTGCTGCGTAGCGCTTGGATGGCGCGGTAGTTGTACGTAAACAATGGCTCAAGAAGCCATTCTTTACGTCATTTCGGCGCGCAGAGTTATCCAGAGGTGCGAACGTGCTGCCGGTGACGGCGGCAATGTCCTACTCGACCCTCGCCCCCGACGCCTTCACCACCTGCGCCATGCGCACGTAGTCGGTTCTCAACAACCTGCCAAAATCATCCGGCGACAACGCGCGTGGCTCGATGCCCTGCTTGTCGAGGCGCTCCAGAATCACCGGCGACTTGAGCAGCGTGCCCATCGCCGCGTTGACGCGCTCAGCTTCTGCTTTCGCCACGCCGGCCGGCCCGAGCAAGCCGAACCAGGAATCGAATTCATAGCCGGGCAGGCCGCTCTCGGCCAGGCTCGCGACCTCGGGCAGATACTTGCTGCGCTTGAGCGAGGTCACGCCGAGCAGGCGAATGCGCGCATCCTTGACAAACGCCAGCGCGCCGATCGACGCTGCGATCACCGCATGGGCACGGCCCGACAGCACTTCGTTGATTGCCTCACCCGTCGCCTTGAGGGGGACATGCACCATGTCGATTCCGGCAAGGCCGCAAAAATACGCCATCGACAAATGCGTTGCGCTGCCGACGCCAGCGGTTGCGTAATTCATCTTGCCCGGATTGGCCTTGGCATGGCGGATGAACTCGGCAGCGGTTTTCGCCGGGACGTCGGGATGGATCATCAGCACGTAGCCGGCACTGCCGATATGCGCCATCGGCGTGAAGTCCTTTTGCGGGTCATACGCGAGCTTGGTGTAGAGCGAGCCGGCAATGTTGTGGCTGGCCGCCGCCATCACCACGGTGTTGCCGTCGGGCGCCGCCTTGGCGACATAGCCGGTGCCCACCGTGCCGCCGGCACCGGGGCGGTTCTCGACAATGACACTGGCGCCGAGCGCGGTACCCAATTCATTCGAGAGGGCGCGCGCCAGGATGTCCTGCACGCCGCCAGCCGCGAACGGCACCACGACCTTGGTGACGCGCGCTGCCTGCGCGAGAACCTTGCCGAGGGGAAGTGCCAGGGCGCTGCCTACAAATGTCCTGCGATTCAACATGGTGGAACTCCCTGTGTTTGGTAACTCGAATGGGTAAGCCAAATTGTAGCGAGCGAGCCGCCTCAGGCGGCATGTGCGCTGGTGACCTCAAGCACGCGCGCGCCCTTCTCGCCGGTGATCTCGGTGCGCACTACAGCGAAGCTGCGCCCCTGATGCACCGGCCAGGACCGCACCAATAACGCCGGCCCGCGCCCCGGACCGGTAAACCAGGCCGAGAGATTGGAGAGCAGCGGGTGATCCGGCACCGCGCACATGGCGGTGTGTGCTGCCATACCCATCAGGATGCCGCCCTGCACATGGCCGACGCGGTTGGCCAGTTGCGGCCCGGTGTTGACGATGCACTGCGCGCCCGCCGCCGTGCGCTGCGGCAGGATGCCCCAGAAGTGTTGCAGGAAGCCCCCGCCGCCGTTTGCGCGCGCCATCACCCCGTCGCCTGTGCTTTCTCCCGCGCCGCCCGATGCAACGGATGCGGTGGACGCCGCGCATGCAGCCAGCGCAGCATCGCACGCTGCCAGCACGGCACGCTCACGCTCATCGATCTGATCCGGCGTCAGCGGCGGTGGATCAATGGGGTCTACGCGTTGCCACGGCAGCGGAGCCATTTCGCGCACATCAGCGGGCGGCGCGATCTGGACAAACGCGCCGTTGCCGCTCATCACCAGTTGGCTGCCGCTAAACAGCGAGCCGTGCGCGAGCAATTGGCGCATCCCTCCCGCCTGCGTGGCGCTGACATTGTGCGCTTCGACGCGCGCATCGTGCCTGGCCGCAGCGCCCGTCAACTGCAGGTTGATATGCGTGGTCGCGAGGCGCGAACCCGGCGCTATCTTGAGCCGCGTGGGCGATGCCAGCGCAGCATCGAACAGCACCAGCAGCGCTGTCAGATCAATGTGTCCGCGCCGGTCTTCGCAGTGCGGCCCGGGCGGCAGGGTGACCGTCATCGAGTCGGTGCCGATCACTGGCCATTGCACATTCTGGAAATGCCCGGTAAAGCTCCACCCCGGTGTGCGGTCACGCGCCAGGCCATGCAGCACCGCGTGGCGAATCAATGCTGCTTGATCCATACAACAAGGACCGTCAGGGACATACGGGAAACGGGGCCGGTGCGCTCAGTCAGCTTTGATGCCGGCGCGCTTGATCACGGCAGCCCACTTGACCATTTCGGTTTTGACGAATGCGCCAAATTGCTCCGGCGTGCCGGGCGAGACTTCGGCACCCTGCCCGAGCAAACGCTCCTTGACGGCGGGATCGGAAAACGCGCGCACCGTGTCGGCATTGAGCTTTGCCACCACATCGCGCGGCGTTGCGGCGGGTACCCACAGCCCCGCCCACGAGTAGGCTTCATAGCCCGGCACACCGGCTTCGATCATGGTGGGCAAATCGGGTACCAGCGCAGAGCGCTTCGGACTGCCGACGGCAAAGGCTTTGACGCGCCCGCTGAGCACATGCGGCAGGGCGGTCGGGCCATCGCTGAACATCAATTGCACTTGGCCCGCGAGCAAATCGGTCATCGCCGGCGCACTGCCGCGATAGGGGATATGCAGCAG
>JANLTL010000394.1:0-17793 GCA_031362905.1 Burkholderiales bacterium
GCCGCCGCTCAGGCTTCGAGCCGCCGGCGCAAGCCGGCAAAACCCGCCTCGAACACCTGGCCGGCGCGGCCCCTCATTTCATCCGCATGGGCGGTCTCGAACTGCGCGCGCCATTCGATGCTGCAGTCCGGGTTCGTGGCGCTCGCCGCTGCGCCCGCGCCGGGGATGACGCGTATCTCGGCGGAATAGTTCCACAGCGGGATGCGCATCGGCTGCGGCGTTCCGACAATGCTGAACTGCAGCTTCATGTCGACATCCGACAGGCCGGTCAAGCGGTGCGTCCAGATGCCACCATCGTCGAACACCAGCACCCGCAGGCAGCCGACCCGGTCTGCCGGGCCGTCCTCGATGCGCGACTGGCGCACGCTGTCGTTCCATGCCGGCATGGCATCGAAATCGCGGATCAGTGCCCACGCCCGTGCCGCATCCACCGCCAGGGTGCAGGCGCAAGTCACTGACACCATTGATCGGTCTGTTGGGGGCGCCATGTGTGTATAGTGTCTAAAATTGAAGAGGACAATTCGCCGGTCTCGGCGCCCGTTTTTACCATGCGAGGAATATCGACATGATGAAACTGATGCAATGCGTCGCCGTGGGCGTGCTGGGTTACGGCTCCCTGAACCTGGCCGTCAACGCGGCTGAACTGCGCTTCAACAACCCGCTTCCGGAGTCGCGGCCGGAGACCAAGGAACTGATGAAGTTCGCGGAAGATGTTGGCAAGAACAGCGGCGGCGCCGTCACCCTCAAGATGCACAACGGCGGCTCGCTGGGCATAAAGGATGCCGACGTACTGCAGGTCCTGCCCAAGGGTGCGATGGACATGAGCCTGATCTGGGCCAACTATTTGTCGCGTGATGCGCCGGCGCTCGGGCTGGCGCTGGTGCAAGGGGCCATCGGCACTGTCGATGAACTCAAGCGCGCACTACCCGTGGTGCGCCAGATATACGACGAAGAGCTCAAGGGCTGGGGCATCACTGCCACCGGTTACCTGGCGATCCCGATGCTGGAAGCTTCCATCTTCTGCCGCGACCAGCCAATCAAGACCCTGGCAGACCTGAAGTCGAAGAAACTTCGCGTCTGGGCCAAGGAGCAGGTCGCATCATTCAAGCGGCTCGGCATCGCGGCGCAGATCGTCGGCCAGGCAGACATGTACGTGGCGATGAAGACCGGCGTGGTGGACTGCGCCGTCTACCCGGCCTTGTATGCGCATACCGTGAACATGCATGAGGTCGCCAAGTACGGTGCTTTCCTCTACCCGATGCCCTCCGGCCCGTATGCCCTGGGCATGGCTACGACGAAGTGGAACGCGCTCCCGGAAACTCAGCGCCAAGCCATCACCAAGGCCGCCGACGACACCTGGAACCGCAGCAACGAATACTCCGCCGACCACCAGCGCGAGCTTGCGGCGCGTGAAGAATTGAAGAAGAAAGGCCTCAACTGGCTGGGTGACTTTCCCGAGGCCGACCGCAAACGCTTCCTCGAAGCGGTTTCCGCGACCTGGGCCGAACTTGCCACCGAGGCTGGCGGCAAGGCGCCGGCGTACCGCGAGCGAGTTCTCAAGGCCATGGGCCGCTAGCCAGATGCAGGCAGCCGCAGCACCGGCGCACTGATGCTGGCACTTGCCAGGAAGGTGGAACACGGGCTGGACCATCTGGCCCGGCTCTGTTATGCCTTCGCTGCACTGGCGCTGGCGGCGATCGTCGGCATCATCGTGGCCAGCGTGGTGATGCGGCGGGTGGCCGGATCACCGCTTTACTACACCGAAGAACTGGTCGGCCTGCTGCTCGGCGCATCGCTGTTTCTGGCCTTGCCCAAGGTCACCATGGAGGCCAGCCACGTGCGCGTGACCTTCCTCGCCAGCTTCCTCTCCGAGCGCGGCCGCGGTGTGCTGGCGGTGTTCGCGGGCATCGTCACGCTCGCCTTTTGCGGCTGGTTTTTGCTCGAAGCCATTCCCTGGCTCGAGTTTGCATTCAGGCGCAACATCAAGACCGAGGCCGCCAGTCTGTGGCTGGGCCCGTGGATGGCGGTGCTGCCGATTTCCATTGCGCTGTGCGCTCTGATGACACTGGTGCGGATGATCACGGGCACTGAAAAAGCGTCATTCGAGACGCCCAGGCAGAGTGAGTAAGGCCCCTGTGTCTGTCCCCAACTAACCGACTCGGCCATGTTTCTGACCGTCTTTACGTCGCTGTTGGCGCTGACCGCGGCCAGCGGTGCGGCACTCGGCGCCGCATTGGGCCTGACCGGCTTCATCCTGCTGCATTTCTTTGCCAACGGTGCCACATCGCTGGCGGTCAATGCGATCTGGAACGTCTTCAATTCGTTTACGCTCAGCGCGATCCCGCTGTTCATACTGTTAGGCGAAATTCTGCTGCACAGCGGTATCAGCCAGCGTGCGTATACCGCCTTCCGGCCCATGTTCGCGCGGGTGCCGGGCGGACTGCTGCACACCAATATTGCCGTTTGCACGCTGTTCGGCGCGGTCAGCGGTTCGAGCATGTCGACGGCGGCCGCGGTCGGCTCGGTGGCCTACCCCGAGATGGTCAAGCGCGGGTACGACAAGGATGCGGTAGTGGGCAGCCTGGCCGGCGGCGGCACGCTGGGCCTCCTGATTCCGCCCAGCCTGTCATTCCTGATTTACGGTGCACTGACCGAGACCTCGATCGGCCAGCTCTTCATCTCCGGCATCGTACCGGGCCTGATGGTGTCGGCGCTGTTCATGGGCTACATCCTGATCGCCTGCCTGCGCAACCCGGCGCTGTATCCGAAAGACGACGAGCGCATGCCGCTATCGGCCATACTGATGGGCACCCTGAGCATCTGGCCGGTGATCGTGCTGATCATCGCGATCATGGGCAGCATCATCTTCGGTTATGCGACGCCGACGGAGTCGGCCGGAGTCGGCGTGGTGGTGGCGGCGATCATCGCTTTCATCTGGGGCGACCTGACACCGCGCAAATTGGTCGAGAGCGTGTTTCGCTCGGTGTTGATATTCTCGTCCATCGGATTCGTGGTGCTGGGAGCCACGGTGTTGAGCCAGTCGGCCAGTGTGCTGGGCGTGCCGCAGGCGATTCTCGAGACGGCGCTGGCCGGCGGGTTGGGCAAGTATTCGGTGTTCGCCATCGTGGTCCTGGTCTACCTGGTGTTGGGTTGTTTCTTCGACGGCCTGTCACTCATGGTGATGACTCTTCCGATCGTGTTTCCGCTGATGGTCAAGCTCGGCTTCGATCCGATCTGGCTCGGCGTGATCATCACCATCCTGATCGAGATCGGCCAGCTCACACCACCCGTGGGGCTGAACCTGTCGGTGCTTACCGTGATTACCGACAACGAAGTGTCGCTCGGGCGTGCCGCCGCCGCGGCCACCCCCTACTGGCTGATTTTGCTGCTGGCGGTCGGGATCCTGACGCTGTTCCCCGCGATTGCCACGTTCCTCCCCAAAATGCTGATGTAACAGCGCGGCGGTCGCGCGCATCTCGTTTTGCACGCGAATCCGCCGCACCACCAGGGCCACCATCCATGCAAGTCAAGATCAAACCAAAGACCTATGGTCCGCTGCGCGTTCACGCAGGTGTCGACGCATCTCTTGCGTTCGAGAGCGAGGCCGGCAACCGTGTCCGCTCGGGGCCGACACCAACCGCCGACGCGCTGTCCCCGTCCGACCTGCTGCTCGCATCCCTCGGCAACTGCATCGCCATTTCCATGCGCATGGCGGCCGGTCAAATGAACCTGGAACTGGGGGCGCTGGAGCTTTCAGCCATCGCGATCAAGGCCACCGATTTGCCGAACCGGTTCGGTCGCTTCGAGGTGGTCATCCAGACCGGCTCAGCGATCGACGCCGGCAAGACCGACGAACTCGTATCCCGCACCAAGGACATCTGCACCGTCAGCAACACACTTGGTGCCGAAGTCGTGTTGCTACTCAATCCCTGACGGGCAGCGCGTTGCCCGCGGTGCGCGCAGTGACGGGGACCCGCAAAACTGCCCGGCGCGATCGGACTTCCCGAATGCGTCTGTGGTGAGGGCGCATTCTTCGTTTGACATGATCAGGAAACCGTTGGTAGAAGCCACTCTTATTGCTTTTCCCTTTGTAGAGTGGCTCCTGGAGCGGATCCTGGCGTTGGCCCCCACGCGACATTGCGAGCGGCACAACCCGCGCCCCGGAGATTCGGCGGGCACCATAATTTCTTGACTATTTGGTCAGGAAACACAATACTCCGGTTTTGGATCCGCTCCGGAGTGCCAGATGGCTACCGCCCGAAAACGCCACGTTGTCCTTACCTCGCACCCGCGCCTGGACAGCAAGGCGCCGCAAATTCACTGGGGTGCACCCACCGCGCGTGAACGCGGCCCGGTCAATGCCGGGCAGGATCCGGCCGCACGCAACGCCATCGGCGCCCACGCCGGCAGCTACGCCTTATACAGAGCGCTGGCCATCGCTGCCGGCAAGCTCTCGGCGGAACACGTCGCCGACCTGACTGACACCGCGCCTGCCGAGGTGATCGGGCCGCACCCGCAGTGGGCTGACCCCAAGCGCATCGTCTCGTTCGATCCCTGGGGCCATATGGTGGCGCATGCATTTGCCGACGAGCTGGCCGCCGGCATGGATCTGCGTCCATCGATTGCGATTACCAAGGCGCATGTGACGATTCCCGAAATCCAGGCGGCCATGGCGGCCGGGCGGCTCAAACCTGATGCGCGCATCCTGCAGCCCTCCGGTGCGGCGCGCGTGACCAAAATCGCGATTGAACCGGTGTGGTATCTGCCCGGCGTGGCCGAGCGTTTTGCGATTGCCGAGACCGACCTGCGCCGTGCCCTGTTCGAACACACGGGTGGCATGTTTCCCGAGCTGGTGACGCGTCCCGACCTGAAAGTATTCCTGCCGCCGATCGGCGGCATCACGGTGTATGTGTTCGGCGATGTAGCGGCACTATCCGACCCGACACGCAAGCTCGCCTGCCGCGTCCATGATGAATGTAATGGCTCGGACGTATTCGGTTCCGACATCTGTACCTGCCGGCCCTACCTGGTGCACGGCGTGGAGGTGTGCATTGAAACCGCGCAAGCTGGGGGCGTCGGTCTGGTGGTCTACAACCGCAAGGAAGGACGCGCGCTCGGTGAGGTGACCAAGTTTCTGGTCTACAACGCGCGCAAGCGCCAGCAGGGCGGCGACCGCGCCGAGAAATATTTCGAGCGCACCGAGTGCGTCGCCGGCGTGCAGGACATGCGCTTTCAGGAAATGATGCCCGACGTGTTGCATTGGCTCGGCGTCACACGCATCGACCGCTTTGTGTCGATGAGCGACATGAAATTCGACCCGCTGGTCAAGAGCGGCATTGAAGTGATCGAGCGGGTTGAAATTCCGGCGGATCTGATCCCGCCCGAAGCCCAGGTGGAAATGGATGCAAAGCGCGCAGCCGGCTATTTCACGCGCTACCAGCCGGCTGACGATGAAATCGCGACGCCGAAAGGGCGCCGCCTTGACGAGTGAGTCCGCGAGTAAGTCTGACGACGCGGCGGCGGCGCGCTGGTTGCTGACGGCCGGTGCGGTGCGCACACGCGCCCAACAACTGCTGGCGCGGGCGGAGCGCGGCGATTCCGCGCATTTTGTATATCGGCCGGAGAAGCTCAAGCATACGGTGCAGGCGGTGGTCGATACGATCCGCGACAACTACCCGCGTCTGCAGATTCCGTTCCACAGTCGCTGGCGGCATTTTTCGGCAGGTGGGGTGGATCGCTGGTCCGCACTGCCGTCATCGCCCGACCCGGCCGAACGCGCGCGCCAGCGCATTGATCTTGCCATTGTCAGTGTGTTGCTGGACGCAGGCGCCGGGCCGGCCTGGCGCTATCGCGCCCAAGACGGCAACACCTATTCGCGCTCCGAAGGCCTGGGGGTTGCCAGTATCGAGATGTTCGCGCACGGTGTTTTCTCGGCCGATCCAACCCAGCCCTTGCGCTGCGATACGGCGGCGCTCGCCGCCATCGATGCCGGTGCGCTGGCGCGTGGCATGCAGGTGACCGAGAGTAATCCGTTGGCCGGATTGGAAGGCAGGGCCGCGCTGCTGCGCAGCCTTGGTCTGCAACTGTCAAGCGCTCCGGCGCACTTCGGCAATCCGGGACGGGTCGGCAATCTGTTTGATGCTCTTCGCGCCAAGGCTGACCACAACGTGATCTCAGCGCCCCACATTCTCGAAACAGTGCTCGCCGCCCTCGGCCCGATCTGGGCCGGCCGCCACAGTCTTGCCGGGTGTGCTCTGGGCGACACCTGGCGCCATGCGGCATTCCCAGCGGACGATGTCGGCGCCGGCATGGTGCCGCTGCACAAGCTCTCGCAATGGCTCACCTATTCGCTGATCGAGCCCCTGCAAGATGCAGGTCTGCAGGTTGTCGATCTGGACGGGCTTACCGGCCTCGCCGAATACCGCAATGGCGGGTTGATGCTCGATGCCGGCCTGCTCGAGTTGCGCGAGCCTGCTCTGGCGCAGCGGATGCTCGAAGTATCGAGCGAGGCGGTGGTGGAATGGCGTTCGCTCACGTTGGCACTGCTTGATCGCGTCGCTGGTGGCGTACGCGAAGCCTTGCAACTTGATGCACACCAACTGCCGCTGGCGCGCGTGCTCGAAGGTGGCACCTGGGCGGCCGGGCGACGCCTGGCGCTTGCGCGCAGCGCTGATGGCGCACCGCCGCTGCAGATTGTCAGCGACGGCACGGTTTTCTAAAGGAACACAGGCATGGAACCCAATCCAGTCATCATCACTCACCCGCTGGTGCAGCACAAGCTCACGCTGATGCGCCGCAAGCAGACTTCAACAGGCGAGTTTCGCCTGTTGTTACGCGAGCTGTCGCCGCTGATGCTTTACGAGGCGACGCGCGACCTGCCGCTGGCGATGCAGCGCATCACCACGCCGATGGAAGAGATCGACGCGCCGCTGCTGTCTGGCAAAAAGCTGTGCTTCGTGCCGATTCTGCGTGCCGGCCTGGGCATGCTTGACGGCATGCTCGACCTGGTGCCGGCAGCGCGCGTCGGCCACATTGGCCTCTATCGCGACCCGGTGACGCTTGATGCGGTCGAGTATTACATCAAGGTGCCGGAGGACATCGGTGAACGCCTGGTGATCGTACTCGACCCGATGCTGGCGACCGGGCATTCGGCCAGTGCCGCCCTTGATCGCCTCAAGGCGCAGGGCGCGCGCACCATCCGCTTCATCAGCCTGCTGGCGGCGCCGCGCGGCATTGCGCTGCTGCGCGAGGAGCACCCCGACGTCACCATCTACACCGCAGCGGTAGATCGCGAACTGAACGACCACGCCTATATTCTTCCCGGCCTGGGTGATGCCGGAGACCGCCTGTTTGGGACAAAGTAAACAAGTGGGCAAGAAAGCGCAATCCGCGACGACGGCAGCGCCGCCGCGCATGCAGCGCGTGCGCGACCGCAACCAGGCGGTACTGCTGCGCGCCGCCGAGCGCGTGTTTGCGCGCGCCGGATTCGCCGGCGCCACCGTGGCCGACATCGCGCGTGAAGCCGGCGTACCCAAAGCTAACCTGCACTACTACTATCCGGAAAAGCGCGACCTGTATCGCGCAGTCCTCGACAACATCCTGGCGCTATGGCTGGGCGAAACCGACGGCCTGACAACGGAAGCCGAGCCGCTGGCCGCGCTGGAAGCCTATATCCGCGCCAAGATGCGTTTTTCGCGTGCCTATCCGGATGCCTCGCGCGTCTTCGCCAACGAGATCCTGCATGGCGCGCCGGAGATCGGCGCGTATTTGCGCCGTGAACTGCGCCAACTGGTCGCCTCAAAGGCAACGGTGATCAAGGTCTGGATCAAGGACGGGCGCATCGCGCCGCTCGATCCGGTGCACTTGTTCTTCGCGTTGTGGGCAGTGACTCAGACCTATGCCGATTTCGACAGCCAGGTGGCGGCGGTGTTGGGCGTGCGCAAGGTGTCGGTGCAGCAACACCTGGATGCCACCGAGGCGGTGGTGGCCTTGTTCCTGCGCGCGGTCAGGCCGGATGCCGTCAGGAGGCAGAGGTCTTCGGGCAAGCCGGCATGAATGGACGTGCGCCTTCAGAGCACCTATGGCGGGACGCGCGGGAACCATTCAAGGCACCGAGCACAGCTTTATCACTGCTAACGCTGATACGCCGCGCGAGCTACCGTTTACGCGAGTGAACGCGCGCCGCCCGGCGCTGTCCAATTTCCTTTTCTCTCTCTCCAATTTGTCCATGCCAACGTTTTCTCACCCACTGATTCACACTTGCGCGCACTCGTTACTTCCGTTATTGCTTTGCCTGGGGCTTGGCCACGCCGCCGCACAGAGCCCGCCGGCCGACGCCGCTCCGCAGATTGGCCAGGTCAGCAAGGATTCGGTATGGGTGCCCACGCCGGAGCGCATGATCCGCCGCATGCTGCAGGTGGCCGACACGGCCAAGGATGACATCGTGATGGACCTGGGGTCCGGTGATGGCCGCGTGCCGATTCATGCGGCCAAGCATTTCGGTGCCCGCGCCATCGGTGTGGAACTCGAAGCGAACCTGGTCCGCATTTCAGAAGACGCTGCCAAACGTGCAGGCGTCGCTGATCGCGTGACCTTTCTCAAGCAAGACATGTTTGACACCGATCTATCCGCAGTCACCGTGTTTGCGCTCTACATCAGCCCTGGCGCGATGGATCGTCTGCGGCCGAAATTTCTGGCGCTCAAACCCGGTACGCGCGTCACCTCGCACCATTTCACCATGGGCGATTGGGAGCCGGACGAAACCTTTCGCACCGAGAACCGTTCCGGCTACTTATGGGTGGTGCCGGCCGATGTGCGCGGGCAATGGAAGGTGACGCTGGCGGATGATGAGTTGGTTCTTTCAATCAGCCAGAAGCACCAGATGCTGACCACTCAGGCGAGTCGAGGCGGGCGGGCAGTACAGGTGATTGGTACCCGCTTGCGCGGCAACGAGATCGCCTTCACCGCGTTTGATCGCGACGGTCATTCGCGGCAATTTTCCGGTGTCGTCAACGGCAATCGCATGTCGGGCGAATCAAGCAGTGAGAACGGTAAACCACTGCGCTGGAGCGCCGTACGAAATTAGCAGTAAAACGGCCAAAACCGTTGATGGGAGCGGATCTTACGGCAAGCATCAGGATCCCTGTGATGCCATTTCTCGCACTTTGCGTCGCCCCACAGGCGGTGAAAGACTCGCTACGCTGCCATTTTGTGCGCACTGTTCTACGGTAAAAAACCGGCAGAATAATCGGGCCGCAGGCGGCCTGCGCGGAATCAAATCCGGCACGAAACCATTCGGCGTCAGGCTGGCAAGCGACTCGGAACAGAACAAAAAAATGCACGGTATGCGAGCCCGCCACTACGGATGCAGCACGCATCCGCCAACCACCTCGCCGTTCCAGCGCGCCAGCATCGCGCTCTGGAAATCGGCCAGCGCAAAGGTGTGCGAAATGTGCGGCCGGATGCGGCCTTGGGCCACCCACTGCATCACCTGAGCGACGCGCGGCGCGCGGATCGACGGATCGTGCGCCACCGAAATGGCAGCCGGACAGCCGAGCACGGAGAGGCCCTTCATCTGGATGATATTGGTGGGCAGCTGGTTGGCGTTTGGGGCGCCACGCTGGCCGCGACCGCGCGCCACGTTCGGGGTCGAAGTCCAGCCGACGATCAGGAAGCGCGCGCCAAACGCGGTGGATCGCAGCGACTCAAGCGAGGTATCACCACCCACCGCGTCGTAGACCACATCGACGCCGCGGCCACCGGTCAGTGTCTTTACTTCGTCGCGAAAACGCCGCACGCCCGTCGTGCCTTCGGTGCCTTCGGTGCCGTCGGTGCCGTCGGTGTTGGCGGTGTTGGCGGTGTTGGTGGTGTTGATCACGTGGTCCGCGCCGTGTGCCTTGACCAACGCCAGTTTTGCGTCCGAGCGGCCGGTGGCGATCACCGTCGCACCGAGCAACTTGGCCACCTGCACCGCCGCCATGCCGGTGGAGCCGGAGGCGCCGTTGATCAGCACCGTCTCGCCGGCGCGCAACTGGCCACGTGCGATCAGGCAGTGGTATGCCGTCTCGTAGTTGGCCAGCAGGTTGCACGCCTCGTCGAACGAAAAGCCTTCGGGAATGAGCCGCACCGCACTCGCCGGCAGCACCGCGTAAGTAGCGAAGCCACCGGCGGACTGATAGCGGCCGCCGGCGCGCGGGCCGGATACGAACCAGTCGCTGAACACGCGGTCACCTACCGCGATCTGGCTCGGTCGGACATCGGCGCCAGCCCATACCAGCACGCCGCTGTATTCCATTCCGGGGCAATAGGGCGGCATCGCCATGTGCTGGTACTGCCCGCTGGTCATCAGCAGATCGACCCACGCCACCGCCGCGCTCCTGATTTCGACGATGACCTCGTCTGCCTGGAGCGTCGCCGGATCCGGCGCGGCAACATCCTGCAGCGACATGCAATGCGCGATCGCTTCGGTCGGGCTTTCGCCGGATTCGGAGACAACAACGCGTTTGCCGGGTTTCAGGGTGGGATGCATGGATAGGTCACCTGCGACGTTGCTTGTGAGGAAAGAAGGATCGCCTTTTTACTGCTTGCTGCGACAACCGCCTCTTGCTGTGCACTGCGTCGGACAGCCGATCAACGTCATCGGCGCGCGTCTGCGCGGGACCGAGATCAGCTTTACCGCGTTTGATCGTGATGGCCAAGCGCACCTTGACCGTCATTGTCAATGGCAGTCGCATGTCCGGTGATTCAAGCAGCGGCAACGGTAAGCCACTGGGCTGGCGTGCGGCCCGTTACTGAGCGCACGTGCCAGTCGACTTCACGGCAGTGGCGAGTCCCGCGCTCACGGCTACACGCCCAGGGTTGCGACATGATCGAGTATCGCCCCTGGCGTCGTCCACCAGGCGCGACCGTCGGCGCAGATGTGCTGCAATGCACGCCGCAGTTGCCGCAGACGGTGTGGCTGGCCCACCAGATAGGGATGCAGGGCAATACCCATCACCAGCGGCTGTCCGCTGCGAGACCCTGAAGTCGACGGCGCAGCCGGCGCATTCGCCGCGCCGGGAGCAATGAATCCGGGGGCGGCTTTGGGCGACGCGCCTTCCGCCTGCCCGATCATCTCGTCATAGCAGTCGATGATCATGTTGGCAAATTCTTCCGCGCCGCACTGGCGCCCGATCACAGCAGGGATGTCATTGATCTCCTGCGGATAGGGAATGGTCCAGAGCTCGCCTGCGCGCGTGGCCATTTTCTGCGGCTGGTCGTCGTGGCACCAATTGAGGTTGTAGGCGTAACCGGCCTCTTTGAGCAGGTCGGGCGTGACGGCGCTTTCCGAAATCCACGGCGACAGCCAGCCGCGTGGCGCCGCGCCCTCCTCTTTGGCGATGCGGGCACTGCAGTCAACAATCAGTTTTTTCTCGGCGTCTTCGTTCATGTCGCCCTGACGCTCGGCGTTGGTGTGGCCATGGCCGATCACCTCCGCGCCCCACGCGTATTGGTCCTTGCGGAACGCGGCGATCACTTCGGGGCAATAGTCGTAGAGCGCAGTGTTGATCAGCAGGCCGACCGGCAACTTGAGTTCATCGAACAGGTCACGGCAGCGCCATACGCCAACACGGTTGCCGTAGTCGCGCCAGGCGAAGTTGAGCACGTCGGGATCGCCCGAAGGCGCGAGCTTGGCGCCGAGGCCCTTGCCGAATTCGAAATGTTCGACGTTGAAGCCGAGATACACGGCGAGCCGCTTGCCACCAGGCCACGTGTAGTCCGCGCGGCGCGTGATCGGCGAGTAGGCATAGCGATGGTGGGTGGTCAGGTTGCGCAGCATGATGATCCGCTCAAATGGGGGAGCCGGGCTTCTCAGATTTCGTCGATGGCAGTCGCGAGCGGTGCTTTGCCACCGTTACCCTTGTCGCCCAGCGCATAGCGCTCGCGCGTGTTGATGTAAAAGCTCGCGCCAAAACGCGCCACCGGGAAATAGTTCTGCAACCTGACGCGATACTTTTCGAGGTCGATCAACTCGTCGCGCGCATGCAGCCACAGTACCTTGCCGATGAAGATGTAGCGGCTCTCGGTCTCAAGCTTCTCCCACAGCCTGCATTCGAACGCAACCGGTGCTTCGGCGATGCGCGGCGGCTTGATGGCGTTCGACCGCAGGGTAGTGAAGCCGACTTTATCGACTTCGCTCTGATCCGGCGGCAGGTGTTCGCCACAGGCATGCATCTGCTCCGCAATCGCTTCGTCGGCAAGGTGCACGACGAATTCGCCGCTTGCCAGAATGTTCGCTGCCGTGTCCTTGATCTCGCCGCTGGCATGCTTGTTGAGACTGATCATCACGATCGGCGGCTCTTCACCGAGCATGTTGAACATCGAGAACGGCGCGGCATTGACAACCCCCGCAGCATTGATGGTGGTCACCAGGGCGATCGGGCGTGGCACGATCAGGCTGGCCATCAGCTTGTAGCGCTGGTATTCGGTGAGAGTGGAGAAGTCGAGTTGCATGCGGGCGATGTGGATTGAAGTAGACAGTTGAAGGGCTTTGCGGGCGGTGCGACAGGTGCGACAGGTGCGCCGGTACGCCGACTGCAGTGAAGTGGCGCGCCTTGGGCAAAGGTACCAAAGGGCAACAGAGGGAATGGTTTGAAGCGCTCGAAGCGAGGCAAGCATAATGCCATGTTCGTAGTTAGCAGATGGCCTGCTACGACACCGCTGCCGCACTTCAATCAAGCACTGCCTTGTCTTTCAATCGCCTCACGCGACCCACCGAACCGATTTAGCCACCGGCCAGCGCACGCTTCTTTGCGGCGCGTGCAATCGCAACGCGCAGTCGATCTGCGGCCGGTGCGGCGGCCTGCCGGCTCCAGGCGGACAGACTGCGCAGGATGCCATCGGCAATTTCCTGCGCACCCAGTGCATTGGGATGCCCCACCGACGCCCAATACCACGCGCTCCAGTGGCCAAGCCGCGCGCAAACGCCACGCCGAAACTCACACATTGGATCCTGCGGCATGAAGGGCGAGGTGTCGATGCCCCAGACCCATGCATCAGTGCCATTCGCCGTGTTCTCCTGCGAAAAGTGATGCACATCGGCAAAGATCACCCTTTGACTGCTCGTGGCGGGACGATTTGCTTCCTGCATCATGGCTGCGCTGCTTGCCCGGCTTGGGGCCGGCTCTCGCTCGCCCAGATCAACAGCGACGGATTGCACTGCGCGGCGCAGTTGTAAGGCCGTCTCTTCGCGAAATACAAGGTTGCGCTCAAACACGCGGGCCAGCGCCGGCCGGCACAAGGCCACGATCAGGCGCCACAACAGGCCTCCACTTCCCGTGGCCAGGCCGGTCGCCGTGGCCGGACTCAAACTTTGCATGTATCCCGGTACAACAATGCAGGCGTCAGGAAATTTTTCGGCCACGCGCAACAAGACTTCGCGCATGTCGTGATAACAGTATTTCTCGATGCGCCGCTTCAGCGCTGCGAGCGAGGTCGCCGGATTCATATACCAGAAGACGCCGATGTCATTGCCGCCACCATTGACCAGCACCAGATCGACAGCGCGGGGGTCGCAATCGAATGCCGCGATCTGCTCGAGCACCGTTGGCGGCGCTGCGGCCACTTCTCCTGCGAGATGCGATGGCAGCCACGGTGGGGCAGCGCGCGCGCCAAAGACAGCGTTGACCAGATCGGACCAGAGCGTTGCGCCGCCTGCCGCTGGCCGCGCGCTAGCGCCGATTTCGGCGCCGGCGCAGGCCCGCAGCATCAGTGAACCGGTATCGCGCCGGCACATGGCAGCCGCATGGTCCACAGGTTGCAACGCATCCCAGACGCGCCACACAAATTTGTCCTCGGGTCTCAATCCCTGTCCCCACATGAGCGAGTCACCAAAACAGGCCAGACGGATAACCTGCGGCGGCGCAGACCTTTGGTTGTGGTCGAACATTTCCGTCTCCTGTGGTTTTGCCGGCGCTGGCTGCGCACGCAGCGCACGCCATCGCGGCAGGGCAAGGCGATTCGGCTACACTAGTTTCCAATAGTCTGGAAAGAATAATCCACCTGCCAGGTCTGTGGAGGGACGCGCCCCAGGGCAGTCACTTGGGACACCGTGCCACCTTAGGCTTGCGCAAGGGTGACAAAACGGGATCCGACCATGCCAAGCTGTAGCGCGTGCGGTCTTATGGTTAAGCCGCAGTTCAGGTTTTGTCCGGAATGCGGCACCTCGACGGGCACTTCCGCTGTGCCGCGAGCAAAGGTAGCCACGGTCACGGCCGCTGCGCCCTCGACTGCACGCCGTGGCCGCAAGGCAACGCGGCCTCGAGGGAACGGACTCCCTCTGGAACGTGCCGAGCGCAAACAGGTTACGGTCTTGCTCTGCGATCTGTGCGGCTCGACCGAACAAGTTGCCGATTTTGATCCAGAACAGGCGCAGGCGCATCTGGAGCGCGCCGTACAGCTGATGCGCGCCGGCGTGACCGCATTCGGCGGCACGATCGTACAGATTCGCGGCGACGGGTTGCTGGCCGTATTTGGCGCACCATTGGCACTGGAAGACCATGCGCTGCGTGCCTGTCTTGCCGGTATCGACATCCATCGTCGTGCCGCACTCGCACAGGTGTCGCAGCCGGCTGCGAACACCGGGCCGGCGACCGGCCAGATCATGCGTGTCGGCCTGCATTCGGGCGAGGTATTGATCGGCAAGGCGGAGAAAAACTCCGGTGCGTTTTATCGCACGGACGGCACCGCAATTCATCTGGCCGCACGTCTGGAGAGTTTGGCGCGCCCCGGCACCGTGCTCATCAGCGGCGCCACCCACCGGATGGTCAATGGCCTGATTGACGCCCGCTCACTGGGGCGCCACGCCATCCGCGGCTTCGCGGCCAAGATCGAGTTATTCGAACTCGGCCCCGATGCCGACGGCAACTGGCCGACCAGCGGCGCCCGTGTGGCCGCCGGCACACGTGCGCCGATACCGCTGATCGGGCGCGGCCCTGTGGTCGACACCTTGCAAGGCGTCGCCCACGCCGTCGTGTCCGGACAACGCGGCGCGAGCGTCATCGGTCTGGTTGGCGATGCCGGTTTCGGCAAGTCACGTGTTCTCGAAGAATTCAAGAAGCATGCCGGGGCCGCTGGATGTGATGTGCGCTCTGCGCAGGCGCGCTCTTACGCCAGCCATATTTCCTTCAGTCTGGTGGCTGACCTGATGCGCGCGCTCCTCGGCGTCGCGTCGGGCCAGGAGGCCGATGCGGCACGCCACGCTGCCCTGCTGGCATTGCGCGAGTTGCCGGCCGACATGATCGAGCACCAGCCCGCCGCCATCGACCTCTTGAGACTGGGCGACGCCGGCCTCGTCTGGAGCGGAATGGCACCGACGCAAAAGCGCCGCGCGATCGGCAAAGCCTTGTTGTCCTTGCTGCGTCATCGGCTACGCGCCGCACCGGTGATGCTCGCGATCGAAGATTTGCACGTGGCGGACCGCGAAAGCATCCGTCTGCTCGAATCCGTCATTCAGCAATTCGACCTGCATCGGCTGATCGTTTGCGCAACTTACCGACCAGCCTTTACGCATCGCTGGGGCGACAGCCATCAGTTCCGCGAAATCGCCATCACGCCGCTGCCCGACACCGAAATGCACCAACTCGCGACCGCCTTGTTGGGCGATGCGCCGGTGCTGCAGAAAGCGCGGGCAGCGTTGGTCGCCAGAGCCGGCGGCAATCCGTTTTTCCTCGAACAGCTGGCGCTGAACCTGGTCGACGAGGGCAATCTGGACAACGCTTCGGGTCACCCTGCCTCTCAGGCCCCACCGAAGAAGCTCAACGTGCCGGCGTCGATCGCGTCCGTCATCGGCGCACGAGTGGACCATTTGTCCGTGCAGGCGAAAGCGGTAGTTGAGGCCGCAGCGATTCTGGGGGATTTTGTCACCCCTGAGTTGCTCGGCCCCATGATCGCCGGCAATAGCAGCGAGGTGACGCAGGCCCTGCGCGGTGCGACCGCCGCGGGTCTGCTCAATCCGCCGCTGCCGGGAGCCGTGGCGTTCTCGTTCAGCCACAGTTTGGTCCAGGAGTCGGTAAGCGCATCGCTCACCCATGCGCGTCGTCAGTGGCTCCATCGCAAGGCGTGCGAGGGCCTGATGGCGCAACCCATCATCGAGCGCGACAAAAATGCCGCCGTCATTCTCCGGCACGCGATCGGCGGCGAGGTCTGGTACGACGCTGTGGATTTGGCACTGACCGCCATGTCACGCGCCATCGCCCACTCGGCCAATCG
Organism: Burkholderiales bacterium; assembly: GCA_031362905.1. Lineage (GTDB taxonomy): Bacteria > Pseudomonadota > Gammaproteobacteria > Burkholderiales > JAEUOS01 > CANJDH01. The sequence continues at coordinate 16,249 of JANLTL010000394.1, forward strand.
CGAGGCGGTCAACAGTTTTGATCTCGGTTTGCAGGCTGCCGGCTGTGTCGCCTATGACCCGGCATTGCTGCCGCGCGAACTCGGATTGCGCATCAAGGCGCTCGCGGCCCTGCTTCCGCTTGGCCGCATTGATCAAATCATCGAGAACCTGGCACGGGCCGACACCATCGCGCGGCAGCTCGCGGACAACCAGCGGCTGGCGACGATTCACATGCAGTTGGCCGTGATCCACTGGACTCAGGGCAACTACGCGACCGGACTCGATGCCGCCGGGCAGGCAGCTGATGCGGCAAAGCGCGCGGGCAACACCGCTCTCGAGATGGCGGCGGCGCAGGCCCGGCTGATGCTCAAACACGGCGGCGGCCACTACGCCCAAGTGATTGCCGAAGCACGCCAGATGGAACGGACGTTCGCAGCGCAACTGGGCGAGAGCGAGCTCATTCCAGGCTGGGCGGTCATTGCACAGGTGGGCATCAAAGTGTTCCTCGCCGATTCGCTGGCGCGCACCGGCGACTTGGCCGCTGCCCAGGATGCCCTCGATGCCTGCTACCTGGAACTATCCAGACAGGAACACGCGTTTTCGCGGGCCTTGACCGACGTGATCCAAGCGGCAATCTGGAGCGAGGCTGGCCGTCACGCAGAGGTGGTGACATTGCTGCAGGAAACCGTACGGCTTTGCCGGGCTCATGACCTGTCAACGATGTCGCCACCGGCGATCGCGGCACTCGGCGGCGCACTCGCGTGCAGCGGTCGGGTCGCGGAAGGGTTGGCCTTGCTGGAGCGCGCCGATGCGGACAAAATCAGCCAGCATGGCGGGCGTTACAACGAGTTCTATATCCCGGTTAACCTGGGCATCGCCCTGACCCTGGCAGGCCGGCATGGCGACGCCATTGCGGCGGCCAGGCGGGCGGTCGAAGCGACGCGCGCGTTTGGCCAGCGAGGTCACCACGCTGATGCGCTGTATGTGCTGGCCCGGGCCGAGCTCGCTGCGGGTAACCGGGCCGCGGCCTGCGCGCAATTCGAGGCGGCCCGTCTGGCCGCAAGCGTATGTGGCATGACCCCGTTATTGCGCCGGGCCGCCTTGCAGATGGAGAAACTTTCCACCACACTCGCCGGCAGCGCCACCCCCGGCAAGCAGCCGGCCATTGTTCGCAAAGCGGGGCGCAGAGCAAAAGGCGGCCGCACGTCAAACCAGGCCCAGAGGTCAAGCGATGCGTGACTGGATCAAATTCGCGGCCTACGCCATCGTCGGCCGGGTGTTCCATCTGCCCTGGCTGCTGCGTCTGGCCATGGGGCTGCTGCGCCGCTATCCCGTGCTCAACCGCCTCACCCCGAGCCCGGTGATGGCGTCGCGCTCCACACTCAACGCCGCCATGGCGCGTACTGCGGATTTTTCGCATGCGGCCCACTTGCCGAATTTGCCGGCCGGTGAATTTGTGATCGGCTTCGATGAGTGGCCACACGTGAGCACGGATCGCGCCATGCTCATCAACTGGATCAAGCGCGCCAACCCGCCCGGCCAGGCAGCAGCACAAGAGAGCCAAC
>JANLTL010000445.1:0-4344 GCA_031362905.1 Burkholderiales bacterium
CCAGGCGCGCGACACCGTCGAGCACGGCGCGCTCGGGGGCGTCGGGCGTGGTGGGCAGCTTGAGAAAGCAGGGCGGAGCGTTCGCTGTTTCCAGCGCGAAGTCGGTGAAGGTGCCGCCGATGTCGATGCCGATGCGCGCCATGTCTAGTGGCTCAACTGCGCTATTGGCAGCTGGCGTGTCGCGTGGTCGGCGCTACGCGCTGCCGGGCAGGCTGCGGGGGAGGTTGCATCGGAAACTGCGTGGGAGATGCGTTGCCGCGACCGGGGTTGCATGCTATATACAGTACCTGTGACCACTCCCAGCGTCAAGCTGCGCAGCCATCTGACCGCTGCGCGCGGCGACGCACCCGACATGCGTGACTATCTCGAGAAACTGAAGGCGGACGGCGATTTTCTGGTGTTGACGCGCGCAGTCGATCCGCAGTTCGAACTGGCGGCCGTGACGCGCGCCGCGCAGCGCGCCGGCGATCGTGCCGTGCTGTTCGCCAATGTGAAAGGCTCGCCCTTTCCGGTGGTCACCAATGTGCATGGCAGCCGGCGCCGCCATGCGGCACTGATTGGCGCGACCCCGTCCGAATTCTGCCGCCGCTTCGTAGAACTCACCGAGCGCGCACCGGTGCCGGGCACGCCGTGGATGACGCAGGCGGCAATGCCTGCCGATTTTCAAACCGGCAGCCTGTCGGGTCTGCCCCACATCACCTACTTCGAGCGTGACGGCGGGCCTTACCTGACCTCGGCCATCTTCCTGGCCAAGGATCCCGACACGGCAGTGCCCAACCTGTCGTTTCATCGCTCAATGATGGTGAGTGACAAGGAGTTGCGCATCAGGCTGGGCTCCACCCATGACCTGGCGCGCTATCAGGCCAAGGCCGAGGCGCGCGGCGAAGCCCTTGAGGCCGCGATCTTGATTGGCACTGCGCCCGAACTGTTCCTTGCCGCGTGCGCGTCGGTGCCCTATGAAGCCAATGAACTCGAAGTGGCCGCGCAGCTGACCGGGCGGCCGATCGCCATGCGGCCGGCGCAAACCATCGATCTGATGGTGCCCCTCGATTGCGAAATCGTGATCGAGGGCCGCATCCTGCCGCACGTGCGAAGACCTGAGGGGCCGTTTGGTGAATTCATGGGCTATTACGTGCCAGTGGGCGATAACCATGTGTTCGAAATCAGCCACGTCGGCTGGCGCCGCGATGCCGTGTTTCACTCGCTGCTGTGCCAGTCACCCGAAGACATTTACCCGCTCGAGTTCGCGATCGCGGCGCGCATCTACCGGCGGCTGGTGCAGCAGGTGCCCGGGGTGCTCGATGTCGCGGTCAAATCCGCGCTGCTCGCCACCATCGTCAAAGTGCGGCAGCAATACGAAGGCCATGCACGGCACGCGTTGCTGACCGCCACGGCGGCGCATCTGGACTACAGCAAGATGGTCATCGCGGTTGACGAGGACGTTGACATCCACGACTACGAGGATGTGTTCTGGGCCTTCCTCACGCGCGGGCGTGCCGACACGCGTGCGTGGACCATGGACAACATTCCCGGCTTTTATCGCGACCCGATGAAAGACCACTGGGGGCGCCTGCTGATCGACGCCACCAAACCGTGGGGGCGCGCGGCCGAGTTTGAGCGCAAGCGCATTTCCGGCGAGGGCGCGATCCGGCTCGAGGACTACCTGTAGGTTTGTCGGCCGTTGTCTGCCGCACTGTCGGCGCACATCCAGGAATGTCTTGAAGAATGGCGACAGGAGCCATTCTTCGGCCTTTTAGCGACTAGCGCTTCTGGCTTGCCGCAGTGCTGCCGCTCATGTTGGTGTCATACCCCGGAGCGACATTGGCGTCGATCACGCATACCTTGCCGGCGCGCACCAGTGCCAGGCCTTCGGAGATGGCGGCGGCAAGGTCCTGCTTGCGCCGCACCGGGCCGATGCCCTCCGCGCCCATCGAGCGCGCCATCATGGCGACGTCGATGTCCGGCTCGCTGATGCGCTGGCCGATCCACTTGTTCTCGATCGGGCGGCCGCGCTCCTTGGCGACACGTTCCTGATGCAATTCGTCGTTGAAGAACGAATGGTTGTTGCACACGATCATCAGCTGCGGAATGCCGTAATGCACCGCAGTCCACAGCGCCGTGTTGCCCATCAGAAAATCACCGTCGCCGATGATGGCCACGGTGAGGCGCTCGCTGTGCAGGTCACGCAGCGCCAGTGCGGTGCCGATGGTATTGCCGGGCCCGGCGCCGACGCCGGCTCCGCCTTCGGCGCCGAGGTAGTCGAGCGGATGGTTGAAGTCGCGATACGCGCCATTCCAGCCAAGCGGCAGACGTGCGATGCACAGGTCTTGCCCGCCGGTCAGGTCGGCAAGGGTGTCGGCGACGGCGCGAATGCTGACGATGTCATCGTCCGGTGCGGGCGGCAGCGGCGCGCGTGCCGGCCACGCTTTGGCCGGTTGCGCGCTGACGGCATCGAGCAGTGCCGCCACGGCCGCATCGGCCTCGCACAGCATGAATACGTCGGCCGGGGGCAGGCTGCCGCCGTCCATGCTCCAGCCGCGGTGGCTGTGCGAATCGAGTGACGCGTGGATCACGCGGGCGGTGATCGGCGCGCCGCCTGCGACACCCAACCCCGCCTGCCGGAACGCGCCGCCCGGGTCAACCCAGTCGAGCAACAGCACCACGTCAGCCTCGCGCAGCGCCGCGCACGACTGTGGCGACATGAAATTGCCGGGCGGGCCGACGAACTGCGGATGGGCTGTGGGAAACGTGGCGCCGGTCTTGAGATCGGTGATCACGCGTGCCTGCAGTTTCTCGGCGAGCGCGATGCGGCGCTGCCAGTCGTCGAGATTTCGCGACATGCGGCCACACAGGATCACCGGGCGCTGCGCGCCATTGAGCAGTGCCGCAGCGCGCGCGACGTCGGTGGCGGCGGGCGGTGGTGCGCCGGGTGCGGCGTAGCGTGTCACGTCGGGGATGGCTGCGAGAGCGTCGGTCTTGAGCTCCTGCAAGGCCGCGTCGAGGTTTACATACACCGGGCCGCAGGGCACGGTCTGGGCAATCTGGCTGGCGCGGAGCAGTGCTTCGATCGCGGCCGGGATCGAGCCCGGCTGGTTGTCCCATTTGGTGAAGTCGCGTACCAGCGCACCCTGATCGGATGCGGTGTGGATCCAGTCGATCCAGGGGCGCCGCCGCGCCGCGTCCCACGGGCCGGTGGCGCCGAGCATCAGCACCGGTGTGCGATCACACCAGGCGTTGAACACTGCCATCGACGCATGCATCAGCCCGACATTGGAGTGCAGCACCACGCCCATCATGCGGCCCGAGGCCTTGGCATAGCCCTGTGCGATCGCCACCGCGTTTTCTTCATGCAGGCACAGCAGCATTTGCGGCGCGGTGTTGCCCAGGTGGTTGACCAGGCTGTCGTGCAGGCCGCGATAGCTGGCCCCCGGGTTGAGGGCCAGCCACGGCACGCCGAGGGCGCGCAGGCAGGCGGCGATGGAGTCGCTGCCCCAGGTGCCCGCTGCTGCGTCGGTGGGCGTCGGGGTTTCGGAGGAGGGCAGGGTTGTCATGGGGCGCGGTTCCGGTCAATCGGCTTTGATGTTGGCATCACGAATCACTTTTCCCCAGCGCGCGTAATCGTCGCGAATCGTCGTGGCGAGCGCCTCCGGGGTACTGGTGACGGCTTCGATACCTTGCAAAGCCAGAGACGCTTTTACGTCCGCTGCGCCGAGCACGCGCGCGATGTCGGCGTTGACCTTGGCAACAATCTCTTTGGGCACATTCGCCGGCATGAACACACCGAGCCAGATATCGACGGCAACCCCCGGCACGGTTTCGGCGATCGCCGGCAAATCGGGAAACGCCGCAAAGCGCTTGCCGCCGGCGCCGGCGAGCTGGCGCAGCTTGCCGTCCTTGATGTGCGGCAGCAGCGAATTGACGGCGCCGATGAATACCTGGATGCGACCGCCGAGCAGATCGGTGATCGCGGGGATCGCGCCCTTGTACGGCACGTGCTGCATCCTGATACCGGCCACATGGCTGAGCATTTCGGCGGCGAGGTGTTGCGGCGAGCCGTTGCCGCTCGACGCGTAGTTGAGCTGGCCGGGATTTTTCCTGGCGTGCTCGACCAGTTCGGCAACATTGTTGGCCGGTACCGACGGATGCACCACCAGCACGAAGGGCACGGTCGCCACCGTGGTGACCGGCGCGAAATCCTTGAACACGTCGAACGGCGTCTTGCCCACATGCGGGTTGGTGACAAAAATGTTGTTGGCGCCGAGCAGCCAGGTGTAGCCGTCGGCCGGGCTCTTGGCGACCGCATCGGCGCCCAGGTTCATGCCCGCGCCGGGGCGGTTTTCCACC
>JANLTL010000447.1:0-4523 GCA_031362905.1 Burkholderiales bacterium
GGCTTCGGTCGCAAGGCCGAGATGAAGCTTGACCAGCTTGATGCCGCCACTTCACTGCGTGATCTGGATCTGCCTGGTAATCGCCTTGAAGGTTTGAAGGGCGATCGCAAGGGCCAATTCAGCATCCGCATCAACGACCAGTGGCGCATTTGCTTTGAATGGCCGGCTGGCTCACCGGGCCCGGTGCATGTCGAGATCGTTGATTATCACTAGAGGAATTTCCATGGCACGTACCGCAATCCACCCCGGCGAGCACCTTGCCGAACAGCTTGAAGAGTTGGGCATGAGCGCAGCCGAGCTGGGCCGCCAGTTGAATGTGCCGACCAACCGCATCACCGCCATCGTCAATGGCCAGCGCATGATTACGGGTGATACCGCGTTGAGGTTGGGGCATTTCTTCGGCAACAGCGCGCAGTTCTGGCTGAACTTGCAGGCCATTTACGATCTGCGGGTCGCGGAGAGCAAGGCCGGCAAGGTGATCGGCAAGCTGCCCACGCTGGAGAACCGGGTCAAGTCTTCAAGGCTTGCGGGGATGGCGGCCTGAGCGGGTCTCACCCTTCACCGGTATCCAAATCTCCAACCCACCCAACCCGGTCCGCCCGTCAAACTCCTCGCCATAGCGCTCGAAGTCCGGCGCATCGAGCGCCTCGATGCCCGACTCCGGCAGCCACTTGTTCCAGATGGTGTACCAGGTGCGGCGAATTTCGGAGATGTGCTGGCGGTGGGTGAAGACGGCGTAGCGCTGCGCGGCGACGCGCAGGCGGGTGAAGCCGGCGGGGACGTTGGAGAAGTCCGCGACTTCGACTCCCGTCATGTAATCGACCTTGCCTTCATCGTCGCTGTTGAACAGCACGCCGTAGGCGACGCAGCCGACCTGGCTGGGGACGTGGCCCCGCTTGAGCAATGCGGCGGCGCGAAGCGTTGCCATTGCGCTTAGGATCGCCGCGCTCGCTTCAACGCCATAGCGTTGCCGTTTGGTTAAGGCAGGCCCGCCAGCAGCAGGGCGCGGCCGTCTTCGAAGCGCGGGGGTTCGAGTTGGGTTTTCAGGGTTTCGTCCATTCTGATCGGCTCCACGAGATTGAGGTGTTGCACATGGCCCTGCGCGCGGACGGCTTCGGGGGTGAGGCCGAAGTGCTCCTCCGTTTGGCTGTGAAGCGGCGCGGGTGAATGCCCTCATTGAGCATGCGCGGGAGCCGTACCCGGCCTCTAGCGCGAGCGCCAGGATGTCGGGTGCGCCGCCGGCCAGGGCGCGCGCCCGAAGTCAACTGCGCGGTGAGGCGCCGGCCGCGCAGGTATTTCACCAGCGGCATGCCGGCGCCGAGGCCCAACGCGCGGGTGAGGTGAAAGCGCGATACCCCGGCAATCTGCGCCACGCCGCCCTGCGTGAGCGCTTCGTTGAAGTGCGTTTCGATGTGCCAGAGGGCGCGGCCGAATGGGGTAATACGGGGCGTTATGCGGGGCGACATTCGGTGCGGCTCCGTTGAGGTGGAGCGGACTTTACCGGCAGTGATTTAAGCGCATTTGATGGTTCTTGCACTTGGGGTGGTGTAAAAACCGGCAGGGGCAGTGGCCGGAAAGCTTTGGTGGGTGCGGGTTTCCGGCTGGGATCGGCCAGGGGCGTTGGTGAGGGCGGGTCTTAGGCCGCCTTAATCATGGGCTTTTCGCTTTTACCCGCCATTTTTTAGGACGCGGCCTTCTTGAGCAACGCAAGCCCCCGCGTGGTCTTGCCATGCCCGCGTTTGGCGCGCAGAAGGAAGCGCGTCTCGGCGTCGAATTCAGCCAGCATCAGGGTCGCCATTTCGTCGATCAGGCGGTTGATGGTGGTGCCGCGGGTGCGCGCCATGTTGCGCAGGCGGTCGTGCTTGTCGTCGGGAAGCCTTACGGAGAGTGCGCTCATTCTGATAGCTCCTTCATCATGATTGCCGGATTTACGATTTGCAGGCCGGGAAACTTGAGTTCCATGTTGGCGACGTGGCGCAGGTTTCGCGTTACGACAAAATGCGCGCTGCCGGCCACGGCCAGTTCTATCAAATGGTTGTCGGCTTCATCCGGCAAATTGGGCCGCCAGCCAAAATACACACGCGACCATTGGCAGGTGGCCAGAAAAATATCCAGCAGTTCGTCGCGCTCCACACGGCTGAGGCGGCATTTGGCGAACAAGGCTTGACGATTGAGCACATCTTCATACTCCGTCATCAAGGCCACACCCATCAATGGCTGGCATTTCCCGGTCAGGCACGCGGCAATCACCTGACTGGCTGCGCCTGTGCCCAGACAGGCACCAACAAACACGTCCGTATCGATCACAACCCGGATTTTCATGCAGAGATGGTAGCATTTTTGACACCATGTCGCCTGCTCAATCAGCCTGCTAGGTGCGCATGATCAAGGGCTTGGGGTACAAGCGCTCACGCCTTCACCGGTATCCAAATCTCCAACCCACCCAACCCGGTCCGCCCATCAAACTCCTCGCCATAACGCTCGAAGTCCGGTGCGTCGAGCGCTTTGATGCTTGAGTCCGGCAGCCCCTTGTTCCAGATCGTGTACCAGGTGCGGCGAATCTCGGAGATGTGCTGGCGGTGGGTAAACACAGCGTAGCGTTGCGCGGCGACGCGCAGGCAGGTGAATGCAGCCGGCACGTTGGAGAAATCCGCCACTTCCACTCCTGTCATGTAGTCGGCGTTGCCGGCGTCGAGCGCCAGCACCAGGATGTCGGGTGCGCCGCGGGCCAGGGCGCGTGCCCGAAGTCAAATGCGCGGTGAGGCGCCAGCCGCGCAAATACTTCACCAGCGGCATGCCGGCACCGAGGCCGAACGCGCGGGTGAGGTGAAAGCGCGATACCCCGGCAATCTGCGCCACGCCGCCCTGCGTGAGCTCTTCGTTGAAGTGCGTTTCGATGTGCCAGAGGGCGCGGCCAAAAGGCGCAATGCGGGGCTTCATGCGGTGCGGCTCCGTTGAGGTGGAGCGGACTTTAGCAACGCTGATTTAAGCGCATTTGATGGTTCTTGCGCTGGGGGTGGGGCGGAAAATCCCGAGGGCGGCAGCTGAAGGGCTTTGGTGGAAGCGGTTCTCAGGCCGCCTTGATGCTCGAAGCGACGCGCCGCTTCACCGGCTGCGGAACCAGTTCAATCTTGAGCCGGCAGCCCACCGCCTCCGCGTATTTCTTGAGCGATGCCACCGAGGGCACATGCCGGCCGGCGGCTTCGAGGCGCGATACGGCGCTCTTGGTGGTGCCCATGCTGATCGCGACTGCTTCCTGGGTCAGCCCGGCGCGAGTGCGGGCCGACAACATCTCGCGTGCCAGCGCGTATTCGACCTCAAGCGCGTCATAGGCCTCGGTGAAGCCGCGGCGCTTGGCGGCCTTTGCGAGAAAGGCTTTGTGCTCGTGTCGTACCGGTTCAAATTTGAGATTAGCCATGTTGGATTCCTTTCTTGCGTTTGCGCGCGAGCTTGAGTTCGCGGTCTGGGGTTTCCTGTGTCTTCTTGACGAATGCGTGCAGCACCATGACGCGGCGGCCGATGAGAAAACAGTAGAACGCACGGCCGATGCCGGATCTGCCGCGCGGACGCAATTCCAACAGGCCGTCGCCAAATGCGCGTGAATGCGGCAGGCCGAGGTTCGGGCCGTTTTCCACCAGCAGTTCAACGATTCGGGCGTAGTCGGCCACCACGTCTGCGGGCCAGGATTCGATTTCCGCCAGCACCCGCGCGTGAAAGTATTCGACCGAATAAGCCATGCCGGGATGTTAGCAATGTTGCTAACTCGCGTCAAGCATGCCAGTCACGCCGAACGCGCGGGTGAGGTGAAAGCGCGATACCCCGCCATCCGCGCCACGCCGCCCTGCGTGAGATCTTCGTTGAAGTGCGTTTCGATGTGCCAGAGGGCGCGGCCGAAGGGCGTCATGCGGTGCGGCTCCGTTGAGGTGGAGCAGACTTTACCGACGGTGATTCAAGCGCATTTGATGCATAGTGCGCTTGGGGTGGTGGCTGGAAAGGCTTGGTGGGAGCGGCTCTCAGGCAAGCATCCGGCCATAAGCGTTGGTGCGAGCAGGCTACAGGGCGGTCACTGGACTTGATTTTTATATCCAAATCAGTATAATTGCCGAAATGAAACCAGTCACGTTCCTTGGTGATTCGTTGAAGCGCTTGCGTGAATTCCCCGAGGACGCGCGGCAGGATACGGGCTATCAACTGGATCGAGTGCAACGCGGCAAGCAACCGGATGATTTCAAACCCATGCCTTTCATCGGCAAGGGCGTGGAGGAAATCCGGGTGCGGGATGAGACAGGCGCCTTCCGTGTGGTGTACACGGCGCGCCTGGCCGATGCAGTTTACGTGTTGCACGCGTTTCAGAAGAAGACGCAGACCACCGCCAAACGGGACATTGATCTGGCTGCCGAACGTTTCAAAGAGTTGATGAAAGACCGATCATGAGCAAAGCCAAACCTGAGACTTACGCCAGCGTGTGGGATGCGCTTGCCGATACGCCCGAGCAGGCTGCAAACCTGCGCGCGCGCGCCGAG
>JANLTL010000450.1:0-1597 GCA_031362905.1 Burkholderiales bacterium
GCACAGCACTTCGAGTTCACGCAGCCACATGCCCGGCTCGTTTGGCGGTGAGTCGGTGCCGAACACGATCTTGCTGCGCGGCAACTCCTTGGCAAACTCGACAATGCGTGACTGGAAGCACCAGCCCGATTCGCAAATCACGTTCGGTGTATCCATCGCCATCCAGAACGCCTCGAACGAATAGTTGCCGCCGGTCTGAATGCCGAAGTGGCCGATGATGAAGTTGACCATCGGAAATTCGCGAATCACCGGATAGAACTGGGTCGGGATCGAATACGGACCGTCGCCAGTGTGGATCAGCACCACGATGTTGTACTTGGCGCACATTTTCATGGCCGGGCGCAGCCAGTCGAGGCAGCGGTCCGGGCGGTAGCCGTGCATGTTGGTGTGCAGCTTCAACATCTTGAAGCCGTATTCCTTGACGTGATACTCCAACTCGAGGGCGCCGTTCTCCGGGCCCCAGCGCGGGTTGAAGTTGAAATTGCCGATAAAGCGGTCGGGATATTTTTGCGTGAGGTCGGCGCAATACTGCATGTAGTCGCGCACGCCGTCGCGGCCCTTGCGATTGCCCTCGCGGTAGCCGGTGTTGCCGGGCGGCGGCTGGATGAAGCCCATGTCAACACGGCGCGGCTTGCCGTTGATGTAGAACGGCCCGTCCATCATCTTGAGCATGCGCTCGCCATTGAAGGGGGTGCCGGTATGGCGCCAGGCCTCATCAACCAGGTTGGTCGGGTGCAGGTGGGTATCAATAATCATTTTTGTCTCCGCTTTCAGTTCACGCCGGCATAGGTGTCTTTGAGGCGCGCCTGGGCGTCCTCCTTATTGCGCGGCGGCGGCGTGGTTTTGAGGCCGATCATGCGCGCCAGGTTGTTGCCGAAATAGTCTTCGAGCGTCTCCTCGTCGAGGTTCAGGCCCTGCGGCGGCTCGTGGCACAGCACTTCGAGCAGGCGTAGCCACATGCCGGGCTCATTGGGCGGTGTGTCGGTGCCGAACATGATCTTGTGCTTGGGCAAATCCTTGGCAAATTCGACAATGCGCGACTGCAAACACCAGCCCGACTCGCAGTAGACGTTGGGCAATTCCATCGCCCACTGAAACGCCTCAAACGTATAGACGCCCCCGGTCTGCACGCCAAAGTGCGCCATGATGAAGTTCACGGTGGGGAACTCATGGATGATCGGAATCCACTCGGTAGGAATGCTGTAGGGCCCGTCGCCGGTGTGCAGCTTGACCAGCACGCCGAGCTCGGCACATTTTTTGAGCGCGGGGCGCAGCCAGTCCTTGGCGCGGTCCGGGCGGTAGGCGTGCATGTTGGCCTGAAACTGCACCATCTTGAAGCCGTGTTCCTTGACGTGGTACTCAATTTCCTGCGCGCCGGCTTCGGTGCCATAGCGCGGGTTGTAGACGAAGCAGCCGATCAGGCGGTCCGGATATTTCTTGGTCATCTCGACCGTGTAGCGCATGTATTCGCGAATCGCCTCGCGGCCATGCAGGTCGGGGTCAGTCCAGGTGTAAATCGTGTTGCCCTGCGGCGGCTGGATGAAGGCCTTGTCGATGCGGCGCGGCTTGCCGTTGACCCAATAGGGGCCGTCCATCA
>JANLTL010000494.1:0-9763 GCA_031362905.1 Burkholderiales bacterium
CGCAAGGCTGGCAGCCGGGTGATCCGATGCGTTCGGTCATCTCGATCATTGTCACGTGGGTGCTCAACGGCTTGCCGTTCGTGGTGCCCTCGGCGATGAGCAAGAGCGCCATCCACGGCATGACCATGTCGCTGGCCACCGAGTGGGGCCGTTACGGCATCCGGCTCAACTGCATCGGCCCCGGCGAGATTCCCACCGAGGGCATGAGCAAGCGCCTCAGTCCCGGCGAACAGCCTGGCGCACGCTCGGCAAAGAACAACCCGCAGGCGCGTTGCGGCACCATGGATGAATTGCAGAACCTCGCCGTGTTTTTGATGAGTGGCGGTTGCAATTGGCTCTCCGGTGAAGCGCTGATGATGGATGGCGCCGGTGCCCTCGGCATGGGCGGCAACTTCTACGAGTTGCGCCAATGGCAGGACGCCGATTGGCAGCAGGCGCGTGACGCCATCGAAGGACAGAACAAGAAAGACCGCGCGCAGAGGACATCATGACCACTTTCGAATGCATTGCGGTATCGAGTGCTGACGGCGTTGCACACGTGCAACTCAATCACCCGGAGCGCCTCAACAGCATGACACCGGCTTTTTGGGCAGAGATTCCGCGCGCGTTCCGCGAACTCGACCAAGCCGGTGGCACGCGCGTTGCCGTGTTGTCTTCCACCGGCAAGCATTTTTCGGCCGGCATGGATTTGGCAGTGTTTGGTGGCGACCATGCACTGGGCACCCGGGATGTGCTGGCGCGCGAGCGCTTTCGCCAGCAGTTGCGCAAGCTGCAGGAATCGTTCAACGCCATCGCCAACGCACGCTTTCCGGTGATTGCCGCAGTGCAGGGCGGCTGCATTGGCGGCGCGGTCGACATGGCTACCGCCTGCTGCCTGCGCTACGCCACGCGCGATGCATTCTTCTGCATCCAGGAGATCAATATCGGCATGATGGCCGACGTCGGCACCATGAACCGCATGCCGCACCAGCTGCCCGAGGCGGTGATGCGCGAGCTGGCCTACACCGGCGACCACCTCGGCGCCGAGCGCGCCGAGCGCCTCGGGTTTGTCAACGGGCTGTTCGATTCGCACGAGGCGCTGCTCGAAGGCGCGCTGGCGGTGGCGCGCAAGATAGCCGCCAAGGCGCCACTGGCCGTGGCCGCCACCAAGGAAATGATTTCGTACGCACGCGATCATTCTGTGGCCGAGTCGTTCGCGTATCTGAACGCACTGCAGCCGGGTATCTTCAGCCCGGAAGACATGGCGCGCGCCATGCTGGCGAAAAAAGCCGGATCCGCAGCGGCATTTGATGATTTGGCACCGCTCAAGCCGGTACTCGGCTAACACCATGAGAGGAGAAAAATGATGAAACGCCCGGGTAATGGAGGTCAACTGGCCTTGGGAATCGCCGCGTTCCTGCTGATTGCAGCCGGTAATGCATCCACTGCAAATGCCGCGCCGCTGGAGCCGGAGTTTTCTTTAGCCCAGAAGGAAAGGGCCGGCGCGATCGAAACACTGCGCCAACTGGTGAACATCGAGTCCGGCAGCCGCGATCGCGAAGGTCTCGACCGATTGGCCGCTTTTTTGGGCGAGCGTCTCGCCGCAGTTGGCGGCAAAGTCGAACTCGTCACGCCATCGGATGGCGTCAAGCTGCACGACACACCACCGTTTACCGCCAAGGTGGTGGTGGCACGCTTTGAAGGCAGCGGCACGAAGCGCATCATGCTGCTCGCTCATATGGATACGGTCTATCCGCGCGGCGCGCTGGCCAAGCGCCCGTTTCGCATTGAAGGCCAACGCGCCTATGGGCCCGGCATTGCTGACGACAAGGGCGGCATTGCAGTGATTCTGCATACGCTTGCCATATTGCGTTCGCTCAACTTTCGTGACTATAAGGTTCTCAGCGTGGTCATCAACGGGGATGAAGAAATCAGCACACCGGGTGCGCGCAACCTCATCAGCAAACTGGGAAGCGAGCACGACGCTGTGTTCTCGTGTGAGCCCACACCGGCCACCGCCCAGAACCACCCCCTGGGGCTGGCGACGTCGGGCATCGGTGCCGCCCTGATCACCGTACGTGGCAAGTCGGCGCATGCCGGCGTCGCTCCGGAGCTGGGGCGCAATGCGCTGATCGAACTCTCGCACCAATTGCTGCAGACGCGAGACCTGTCCGATGCCTCCAAGGGCATCAAGTTCAACTGGACCATGGCCAACTCGGGCACGACCCGCAATGTGATTCCCGATACCGCCACGGCGGCGGCCGACGTGCGGGTGCAGCGCGTCGCTGACTACGACACGATTGAGAAGAGTTTTCTGGACCGCATCGGCAAGCAACCGCTGGTGCCCGATACACGCGTCGAGCCCTCGTTCGAGCGCCGCCGCCCGCCGCTCGAAGTCACCGATGCCTCGCGCGCACTCGCCAGGAAGGCGCAGGCCATCTACGGCGAACTTGGCCGCAAACTTGACGCCGACGAATCCGGCCGCGGTGGCGGTACCGATGCCGCGTTTGCCGCGCTCTCGGGCAAGGTGCCGGTGGTCGAGCGTTTCGGCCTGGCCGGGTTCAACTATCACTCCTCCGATGATGAATATGTTGAGCTTGACTCGATCGAACCGCGCCTGTATTTGCTCACGCGCATGATCATGGACACTGCGCGGAGGCGCTGATTCCTTCGCCACCGGCTCCGCAAATCGATGTGAGCCGCTTCCACCAAGGTTTTTGATCCGGTCAAAGCAGGTCGCGCAACTCCTTTGCGGCAGCCTGCAATACCGGCACGCAGCGCCTGGTCGCCTCCCTGATCGAGCTGCTTGAAGTAGACATCGAAATGCCCAGGGCCGCGGTGATGCAGCCGTCGCGTGCGTATAGCGGCACCGCGATGCCACGCAAACCAACTTCAAACTGACTCTCCACGGCGCTGAAACCGGAGCTGCCTGCGCTCGCCACTTCGGCAGCAAAGTTGCGCTTGCTGGTTATCGTGAGGGGCGTGAAGCCGGTTAGCTCGGCATCGCCCAACCAGGCGTCGAATGCCGCTGTGGGCAAGCCGGCCAGAATCACGCGGCCCGCGGCAGTGGCATGCGCAGGCAGGCGCGTTCCCGGCTCGATCGCCGTGCTTATCAGGCGCGACACGTTGGCGCTGGCAGCGTAGACCACCTCGTGGCCATCAAGCAGGGCCAGATTGCTCGATTCCTGCACGCTGGCCGTGATGCGCTGCAGGTAAGGGCGCGTAGTGCGCGGCAGGCGCGCCGAGCCCATGTAGGAACGGCCCAGTGCCAGCACCCTGGGGGTAAGCCAGTACTGCTTGCCGTCGCTTCCGGCATAGCCGGCGTGAGCCAGGGAAATCAGGTAGCGGCGTGCCGCAGCGCGGCTGATCCCGAGGGCCGCGGCCAGCGTACTTGGCGTCATGTGCGGCGTGGTGTCGCTGAAGGCAAGAATCGCCGCGAGACCCGTGATAAAGCCTTCGATCAGGTCAGCCTTGCGGGCCGGCTGAACGGACGTTGGCACCAGAGTTGGCTGGGTAGGCATGAAATGGCTTGACTGGTAGTTTAAATTGAATTCTAATAATCGCCCAACAGGGCGATAATCGCACAAATTGATCTGCAACACCACAATCAGTCCGAAATATTGTCAGTCCTCAAGACGCGCCATGCGCACCGCAATCGATCTGCGCTGCAGATCAATTCGCACCCTGATGTGATCGCAGGCAGGAGACTTCATGACCGTACGCGAGCAAAACCCGGAGCCCAAGAATCCGGTCGGCGTTGATGGCATCGAATTTGTCGAATTTGCCACCAGCGCCCCGCAGGCGCTTGGCGCCGTGTTGCAGCGCATGGGTTTTGCTCCGGTGGCGCGCCACCGCTCACGTGAAGTCATGCTCTACCGGCAGGGCAGCATGAACCTGATCGTCAACGCACACGCGGGCGCGCTGCCGGCGGTGGCGGCGGCTGACGGTAGCCCGGCCGTTGCCGCCATCGCGCTGCGCGTGCGCGACGCTGCCTACGCCTGGAAGCATTCCTGTGACCTCGGTGCCTGGCCCAAGGTGCCGGCTGCATCGGCGATGGAGCTCAATATTCCCGCGATTCAGGGGCCAGGCGGCAGCCTGCTTTATTTTGTCGACCGCTATCGCGAGTTTTCGATTTACGACGTCGATTTCGTTCCGCTTCCGTCGGTCAACCTGCATCCGCCCGCGCTGGCCGGCATGCATTATTTCGGTGTGGTGCAGGCCATTCACGAAGAACGCACTTCTGCTTGGGTTGACTTTTACCGCAGCCTGTTTGGTTTCACCGAGCTATCAATGGGCACCCACTTCGGCATCCTGCCCAAAGGCACGCTGCTCGAATCGCCCTGCCACAAGTTTTATTTGCAATTGATCGAGCCGCCGCCGGGAGCGGAAGATGTGGTGTGGGACGAGAGTCTGGTGCGGGTCGGCATTGGCGCGTCCGATGTAGTCGCTGCGACACGCGCACTCGGCGCCAATGGGGTGGTGTTCGTCGACCGTGAACCGCTGCAGCCCTCCGACAAGGGCGCTCTGACGCAAACCTATCTGGGCACCGTCAGTTTTGAGCTGGTGCACAGTCACATCATGCCGGAGGCGTCGGCCGCAGTGCCGTCGGGTGGGAGGATGGCATCGACCACACTGGCGCGCGGTGCGCGGCCCTGATGAATCAAGACCGCTTCGGCATGGACACCATTACGCTGGCTGGCCCGCTGGAGGGCAAGCTGCGCGCGGTCAAGGCGGCGGGCTTTTCCCAGATCATGCTGATGGCGCGCGACATCGCGGGGCATCCGGACGGTGAAGACGCTGCGATCCGGATCGTCCGCGACAGTGGCTTGCGCGTGACCGGTTTTCAGGTGTTGCGCGATTTTGAGGGGTTGTCAGGCAATCTGCATGCTTACAAAATCGATATCGCCAAGGCCATGCTTGAGATGGCGCGCGCGCTCGGCGCTCCCCTGCTGCTGGTCTGCTCTTCGACGTCGGGCCACGCCGTCGGCGACGCGGACGCCCTCGCAGCAGACTTGCGCAAGTTGGCGATGCTCGGCGTGCCAATGAACGTCCGCATTGCTTACGAGGCGCTGTCCTGGGGCAGGCATGTAAATCAATACGCACAGTCGTGGGACATCGTTGCCCGTGCCGATCACGCCAACCTGGGCGTGGCGCTCGATTCCTTTCACATGCTGGCGATCGGCTCCTCGCTGGATGCGATGCAGGATATAGAGCGCGACAAGATCTTTCTGGTGCAACTGTCCGATTTTATGTGGCGCGAAACGCCCTCGCTTGACGAGCGGCGTGAAACGGCGCGCCACTTTCGGGTGTTTCCCGGAGAAGGTGTGCATAGCCATGAAGTGGCTGCGCTACTGCGTGCGCTCGACGATGCCGGGTATTACGGCGACTACAGCTTTGAAGTATTCAACGACGATTATGTGCAATTGCCGCTGGCAATGGTGACGCAGCGTGCGCGCCAGTCGGTCAGCTGGCTGATGGAGCAGGTGCCACGTCACAGCTTGCCGCTGCGCCGCTCGGGTGTTTGATTCAAAATAGCGTGTTTTTCGCTAAAGCATTGCAAACTGGAGGAGACATCATGAAAAAACTGTTACTGACCACGGCACTCACTGCGGCCATCGCTGCGGCAGGCGCTGCGCCTGCGCTCGCGCAGCAAACCATCAAGATCGCTAACATCGTCGAGTTGTCTGGCCCCGGCACCACCTCGGGTACCAATTTCAGGGATGGTGTGCTGCTGGCCATCAAGGAAATCAACGCATCCGGCGGCATTCTGGGCAAGAAGATAGAAGCCACCACATCCGATACGCAAAGCAATCCTGGCGTCGCCAAGGGCTTGACGCAAAAGGCGATCGACCAGGACGTGTTCGCCGTGTTCGGCCCGGTGTTCTCGGGTTCCATCATGGTCAGCATGGCGGAGACGCGCCGTGCCGAAGTGCCCAACTTCACCGGCGGCGAAGCAGCGTCAATTACCCTGCAGGGCAATCCCTACATATTCCGCACCAGCTTTACGCAAGCGACGGCCATGCCCAAGATTGCACGCTACATCACCGACCAGGCCAAGGTGAAGACCCTGGCCGTGATTTACGTCAACAACGACTTTGGCAAGGGTGGCCGCGAGATGCTGATGAAGGCTCTCGATAAATCATCGACCAAGATCGTGGCGGACGTGTCGACCGACTCGGGGCAGGTTGATTTCTCGGCGGCCGTGCTCAAGGCCAAGCAGAGCAATGCCGATGCGGTGTTTGCCTATACCAACGAAGAAGAGTCGGCGCGCCTGCTGCGAACTGCGCAAACAAGGCTGGAACAAGCCTGTCATCGGCGAAACCGTGCTGACCAGCCAGAAAGTGATTGAGCTGGCCGGCGACGCCGCCAACGGGGCCGTGGCCCACGTCGGCCTGACGGTCGATGCGCCGCTGCCTGCGATCCGCGCTTTTCGTGCCAAGTTCGAGCGCGAATACAAATACATTTCCGACCACAACGGCATGAAAGGCTACTCGGGCGTTTTCGCGCTCAAGGCGGCTATCGAAAAAGTCGGCAAGCTTGATCGCAAGGCCGTGGCCAAAGCGATGCACACGCTCAAAGTCAAGGCAGCGGACCAGCCTGGCATCCTGATGGATGTCGAATTTGACTCGAAGGGCGATCTGGACCGCGACAGCTTCCTCACCGAAGTGAAAAACGGCAAACAGGAAGTCGTGGCCACGATTCCACCGCTGTCGAAAAAGTAAACGATTCGCCGGCTCGGTCGTGGGCCCTCCAGGCTGGAGGGTCTCGCTGGCATGCCGACCGGGCTTGCATACGCATCCATACGCGACTGCCGGCACGGCACACAGGTAAAACCCATGGCCGACTTTTTTCAGCTTCTCTTCTCGGGCCTGGCCACGGGCAGCATCTACGCCCTGGCTGCGCTAGGCTTTACTCTGCTGTGGCAGGCATCCGGCACGATCAATTTCGCCCAGGGCGAGTTCGTGATGCTCCCGGCCTTTGCCATGCTCGCCTTCGCCTCGTTCGGCGTGGCCCTGCCGCTCAGTTTTTTGCTCACCATCCTGCTGGCGATCGCGGTGCTGGGTTGGGCTTTCAAGCGCGGCATTGTCGACCCCTTGTTCCGCTTTGGCATGATGCAGATTGTGGTGGCGACGATCGGATTGTCGATCGCGATGCGCAATGGCGTCCGTATCGCAAGTGCCGAACCGCATCCCTTTCCCAGCCTGTTCGCCGACAAGATTTTCAACCTGGGCGGCGTCACCGTGACGATGGGCGACGTCGGTACCCTGGCGGTGGCGCTGGCACTGGTGTTGGCCACTCAGGCATTTCTGGCGCGCACCATCACCGGCCGTGCCATGCAGGCGGTGGCACAGAACACGGAGAGCGCTGCGGTGCTCGGCATCAATGTGCCGCGCATGATTTTCTATACCTTTGCCATCAACGCCATCCTCGCCTGTGCGGCGGCAATGCTGGTTACGCCGGTGTATCTGGCCAAGTTCGACATGGGCGAATCGCTTGGTACCAAGGCATTCTTTGCGGCGGTGATCGGCGGTTTCAACAACTCGCGCGGTGCGCTGCTCGGCGGCCTCATCGTGGGTGTGGGGGAGAACCTCGCGGCGGCCTATGTGTCTTCCGCTTACAAGGATGCGGTGGCGCTGGCCCTCTTCATGGTGGTGATCCTGTTCAAGCCTCAAGGGCTGTTGGGTCGCAAGGAAGAGCGCAAGGTCTGAGTGCAATGAAGAAGACCCCTTTTATCGCCGGTGCGGTGATTCTGCTGGCGATGCTGGTGTTGCCGCACTTCCTCAAGAACTACGGCGTCTACCTGCTCACGTACTGGTTGGTGTTCATCCTGGCGACCATGGGCTTGAACCTTACTGTCGGTTATGCCGGCCAAAAATCGCTCGGGCACGCCGCTTTTTTCGGCATTGGCGCCTACACCGTCGCCATGATGATGAAGGCAGGATTCAGCTTCTGGCTGGGTCTGCCGGCCGCGGCAGTGATCTGCTTTGTCACCGGCCTCCTGGTCGGCTTTCCGGCATTGCGGGTGCAGACCATTTACCTGGCTTTCGCCACGCTGGGCTTCAACACGGCAGCCTGGCTGGTGATGCGCAACGAAGAAAAATACACCGGCGGCACCTTTGGCATCAACAACATTGCGCGGCCCGAACTATTCGGCCTGTCGCTTGATGGTTCGATCGCCTACTACTACTTCACCCTGGGCGTCACCATCGTGTTCGGCCTCCTGCTGTTCGGGTTGCTGCGCTCTCCCTGGGGCAAGGCATTCAAGGCGCTGCGCGACAACCCGATTCGCGCCGAGAGCCTGGGTGTGGATGTACGCAACTACACGCTGCTGTCCTTCGCCATTGGTGCGGCCTATGCCGGGGTTGCCGGCGTGTTGTTTGCCTCTTTGGTGCAATTCATCGACCCAGCACCATTCAGCGTCGGCCAATCGATCATGATGTACCTGATGGTGGTGATCGGCGGGCCGGGCTATTTCTTCGGGCCGATATTGGGTGCCGCGGTCGGCGTGGTGCTGCCCGAATGGCTGCGCTTTGCCCAGGACTGGTATTTGTTTGTATTCGGTACGGCCGTGGTGCTGTTGATGATCTGGCTGCCCGACGGCCTGCTCAGCCTTCCGGATCGCCTGCGCGCACGGCGTGAATCGCGCGAAGCTTCTGCTGCACGGGCCGCAGTGGGCAGCGTTGCTACCACCGCTCCCAGCAGCGTAAAAGGGGAGGGCGCATGAGCGCACCCTTGCTCGAAGTCAAAGGCCTGAAGAAGTCGTATGGGGCGATTCGTGCCGTGGGTGGCGTGTCGTTTCAGGTGATGCCCGGAGAAATCTTTGGTGTGATCGGCCCCAATGGCTCGGGCAAGACCACCATGTTCAACAGCGTGCTCGGGCAAATCGAACCGGATGCGGGTGAAATTCATCTCAACGGCCAGAACATCACGGGGCTATCGCCGCTGCAACTGAACCAGCGCGGCGTCGGGCGCACCTTTCAGACCCTGCAGGTGTTTGGCAAGATGAGCGTGCGCGACAACCTGATTGTGGCGGCACAGGAACACCGCGGCACCAAGTGGTCACGCATGTTCACACCGGGCGACTCCGGGCTCGGCGCCAGGGCCGACGAGTTGATGGACCTGTTCCGGATTCGCCATGTAGCCGACAAGCCGGCCGGCAGCCTGAGCTATGGCCAGCAGAAGCTGGTCGATATCGCGATGGCCTTCATGAGTGAGCCGGCGCTGGTGTTGCTCGACGAGCCTTGCGCAGGGGTCAATCCCAGTCTGGTGGGTGGCATCTCGACCTTGCTCAAGCAGTTGAACCAGCAATCCGTGGCCGGCGCGCGCGCCAGCAGCTTTGTGGTGATCGAGCACAACATGGATTTCGTGATGGATATATGTCATCGCGTCATGGTGATGGTCGAAGGAGAAGTGTTGGCGATTGGCACGCCCGACGAAATCCGTGGCAACAAACAGGTGCTGGACGCCTACCTGGGTAGCTGAAGGCGATCGACGATGACACAGAGCACCGATACCCCTTGCATCGAATTTGACGACGTGGTCGCCGGCTACAAGGATTTCATGATCCTGAACAACCTGTCGTTCCAGGTGCGCAAAGGGTCGATCACCTTGCTGCTGGGCCCGAACGGCGCGGGTAAATCGACAGTGCTCAAGACCCTGTTTGGCCTGCTCAAGCCGCGCCAGGGAAAAATCCGTTTGGATGGTCAGGACATCACCGGCCACACCCAGACCGACCTGCTGGCGCGCGGCATCGCCTTCGTGCCGCAAGGGCGCAACCTGTTTC
>JANLTL010000556.1:0-1675 GCA_031362905.1 Burkholderiales bacterium
GCTAGCGCAGTGACGCGCTTGCTGCGCCTGCCCGGCACTGCGGGCAGCATTGCTCTGGCCGCGGCGGCCGGTGCCTTTTTGTTGATTTTTCTGGTCATTCCGGTGTTCACCGTGATCCGCGCTGCGGTATCCGACGGCGCGGGCGGGCTGACTCTGGGCCATTTTGGCGCCTTCTTCGGCCTCACGCTCATGCGCGAGTCGTTCGTGAACAGCCTGATCGTGGCACTTCTGTCGGTCTTGTTTGCGTCGATCATTGCGGTGCCGCTCGCCTACCTCACGGCGCGCTTTGCATTTCGCGGCGCCCTGTTGATCCAGACCCTCGGCGTGCTGCCGCTGATCATGCCGCCCTTTGTCGGTGCGGTGGCGATGCAGCTCATCTTCGGCAAAAGCGGCAGCGTCAATCTGCTGCTCGATGAGCATTTCGGCTTCACGCTCCCTTTCATGGAAGGCCTCGCCGGTGTGGTGTTTGTCGAGAGCCTGCATTACTTTCCCTTCATCCTGCTCAACCTCGCGGCGGCGCTCGCAAACATCGACAGCGCGATGGAGGAAGCGGCGCAAAACCTGGGCAGCAGCGGCTTTGCGCTGTTTCGCCGGGTGGTGTTCCCGCTCGCCCTGCCAGGCTATGTAGCCGGCGCTTCGCTGGTGTTCGTCAAAGTGTTTGACGACCTCGGTACGCCGCTGGTGCTCAACGTCACCAACATGCTGGCGCCGCAAGCCTATTTGCGCATCACTTCGGTCGGGCTCGAAGACCCGGTGGGCTATGTGATCTCGGTATTGATGATCGCATTCTCGGTGCTGGCAATGTGGCTGGCCAGCCTGGCGTTGCGCGGTCGCGACTACGCCACCACCCAGCGCGGCGGCGCGGCAGCGGCGAGGCGCACCCTGCGCCCGTGGCAGGCAGCGCTGGCCTACAGCTGGGTCGGCCTGATGCTGCTGCTCACCCTGTCGCCGCACATCGGACTATTGCTGCTGTCGTTTGCCAAGGTGTGGAGTTTCTCGCCCCTGCCCGATGCCTACACGCTGGAGCACTACGCCACCATGTTTGGTGACAGTCAGGGCATGATCGCCAATACCCTGCTCTATTGCGGGCTCGCGGCCTTGATCGACGTGCTGCTCGGTGTAACCATCGCCTGGCTGATCCTGCGCTCGCGCCTGCCGCTGATGAAGTCGCTCGACTTCATCGCCACCGCAAGTCTCGCGATTCCCGGTCTGGTGCTGGCGATCGGCTACCTGCGCACGTTTCGCGACGTCGAGATCAACGGTATCGCATTGGCTGGTTCCTGGTTGCTGATCATGCTGGCCTATGCGATCCGGCGTTTGCCCTATGCGCTGCGTGCGTGTGTCGCGGCCCTGCACCAGGTACATGTCTCGCTCGAAGAAGCCGCGCAAAATCTCGGCGCCACGCGCGTCCGCACCGTGCAGCGCATCATGGTGCCTCTGATGGCGGGCGGCATTCTGGCCGGCTTTGTCACCAGCTTCATCACCGCAGCGGTGGAACTGTCGGCGACACTCTTGCTCACCACGTCGCAGGGCCAGGCGCCCATGAGCTATGGCAGCTACCTCTACATGCAGTCCATCGCCGGGCGCGGGCCGGGCGCAGCGCTGGGCGTGCTCGCGCTGGTCGTGGTCGCCACCGGCACCTTTCTCGCGCATCGTGTGGTGCGCTCGCTGCAAC
>JANLTL010000610.1:0-7785 GCA_031362905.1 Burkholderiales bacterium
CAACGGCCATGTCAACCTGCCCCGAAATCGCATCGGTCATGGCGGCGGCACCGCCTTTGTAGGGCACGTGCAGGATATCGACGCCGGACTGCGCGTTGAGGAGCTTGGCGACAAATTCAAGCGAAGCGCTGCTCAAGGTGATGCGTCCGGGCCGGGCACGCGCCGCCGCGAGCAACTCGCGCACGTTGGAAAACGGCGCAGCCGGATTGGCACACACCACGTAAGCCATCTGGTTGATCAGCGAGATCGGCGTGAGTGTTTTCTGCGGATCAAACGGCGGCACCGGGCCGGTGGCGAAATTGGTTGCCAGCCCGGAGGTGCCGATCAGCAAGGTATAGCCATCAGGGTTGGAACGCATCGCAGCATCGGTGCCGATATGGGTCGCCGCACCCGGCCGGTTGTCAATCACGATCTGCTGGCCCAATTCACGCCCGAGCAATTCGGCAAACGCGCGCGCCACAATGTCGGTGGTGCCGCCGGGCGGGTAGGGCACGATCAAGCGAACCGGCTTGGCCGGGTAGGTCTGTGCCATGAGCGGCAAGCTGGTGGCGAGCGACACGCCGGCCGCGCCGGCGCCGAGCAGGCGCCGCCTGGTTGCGAAATGGAAGGGACGCGTCACGCAGATCCTCCGTCTACTTGGCACCAACCGTAGCGAGAGGGTCGCCGATGGGGCCGGATCAAGCCAGTCTAGCCTGAAGCTGCCTGGCCCACAAGCGCGGTGCTGATCGAACAAACCGCATCAAACGAGCACCCCTGGGAACCGCCTGCAGCAAGCGTTTCCGGAGGGATTCCGCCAGAGGCGTTGGTGAGACCGGTTCTCCGGACAATTGCGCGCAGGGTTTGAATCTCCTTGACGTCAAGCACGGCATCGCCGTCTCTTCAGTGGCGCGACAGCCCCGAGCGTCAGCTTTCATGCCGCCCCGAATTGGACGGGTCTAACTTTTCCCGTTCGGGATATTTCTTCAAGACTCGTCCTAAAGAGAGAAAAATATTCCCGATCGGGAAATTAAATAGGTCATGACCTCCATTCGATCCCCTCAACAGCTAGGGCGTGTGCTTCGGGCATCCCGCAGGCAGCTCGGGCTGACGCTGCCTCAGTTGGCCCTGGCGGCAGGCGTTGGTGTGCGCTTCACCGTTTATTTAGACGCGGGGAAGCCGACCTTGCGACTTGAAAGTGTCGGTCGCGTAATTGAAGCACTCGGTGGAGAAATCAGGGTGAGCGGATTGCCAGCCGGCGCCGCCGACGGCCAAGGCAAGGGCAATGACCATGGCGCATGAGCTTGATGTCTGGTTGTTCAGCGGCCGTGTTGGCACCTTGGTCTTGATGGATGGACGGCTCAATTTTCGTTATGCCCCCGGCGGGCTAGCGCTGCCGGACGCAGTTGCATTGTCAACCTCGCTGCCCTTGCAAGCTGATCTGTTCGACGATTCCAAAACCCGACCCTTCTTTGCCGGTCTGCTGCCAAGAAGGGCAACTGCACCATCTGATCGCGCAACAGTTGCAGGTGTCAAACCAAAACGACTTTGCGCCGTTGGACAACATCGATGGAGAGTGTGCCGGCGCGGTGACGTTCCTGGCGCCAGGGCAGATTTTTCGGGCATCCACCCAAAGTGACGATGTTCAATGGCTGGGCGATGAGGAAGTCGTCGCCATGCTGGAAGAATTGCTGCGTCGCCCATGCTCGCGGGCAGCCTGTTCGCCTGCCGGCCAGGTGTGCGCGGCATCGCGGAGCCGTTTTTCGAGTTTGCACGATAGAGCTCTGCGTGGCGCATCTAAACATTGCTCACCAGGCCTATCGGGATACGGTCAGGATGCGCTTCACGGCCTGATCGGCGAATCCGCCTACGCTGTTGAGTCAGGTCCGGGGCTTGACAGCGCGAACCTTCTGGCCGCGCGTCCTCACTCGTCAATGCCGAGCCGGTCCAGCACGTCGGTAAGTTCTCGGGACCAGCGCCGCTTGTGTGAACGATGGATCTCCACCGCCGTTTGCGGGTCGCCACGCCGGATCGCCTCGACCACGGCCGCGTGATTGACGTTGGAATAGACCGGCCGGCTGCGCTGCGGAGTCGAGATGATGCGAAAGCGATGTGCCTTTTCGAGCAATTGGGTGGCGATGCCGATCAGGGTGCGGTTGCCGCACAGCTCCACCAGCAGGCGGTGAAAGTGATAGTCGGCTTCCGACCAAGCGGTGAGGTCTTCGTTCTCGAGGGCACGGTCCATCGCCGCAATGGCGGCGTCGAGTTGCGCCAGTTCTTCGGCCGTCAGCTTGCGTGAAGCCAGGCGCTCGGCGGCTTGCGCTTCGAGGCCGCCCAACACTTCGTTGATCTCGCGGATCTCGCGTGCTGAAAGCGCTGACACGCGCATGCCGCGGCGCGGCACCAGTTCGATATAGCGCTCTTGGGCCAAGCGTACGAGGGCTTCACGAACAGGCGTGCGACTCATGCCGAAACGCAAGGCCAGTTCCTGCTCAAGCGCCTGATGTCCGGGCGCGAACTCCCCGCGAATCACAGCATCCTTGATGCGTGCATAGGCGATTTCCGCCTGACGGTTGGCGCTGCCGGCGTCGGCCATTGACGATTCCAGGACGGGTTTTTCAATCATGATCTGTGGGGCAGAGGAGGCTGACAAAGAAGGAAAGGAACTAACTGAGGGCTTTATGCTAGCATAAGACAAAATAGTGCATACGTTAATAGGAGGTATGACATGCTTAGACCCCCGCTCAAACACTGGCTGATCTTCCTTCTAATCGCCTTGTTTCCTGGCGTAGTGCTGGCCCAGGCATATCCCAACCGTGCCGTCAGACTGATCGTGCCGTATCCGCCTGGCGGCGGAAATGACAACCTCGCGCGACTGTTCGGACAGAAACTGGCGGAGCGCCTCGGGCAGTCTGTCGTGATCGAAAACAAGCCTGGTGCAGGCACAGTGATTGGGACTGAACTGGCCGCGAAAGCCGCAGGCGATGGCTACACACTGTTTTTGAGTAGCGTAGTAACGCATGCGTTAATTCCGCACTTGTATCCCAAGATGACGGTCGACCCGTTGCGTGACTTTGTTGCTATTACCACGCTGGCTGTGGCGCCGATCGTGGTGGTGGCCAATCGCAACCTGCCGGCTGTGACGCTGCCGGAATTGATCGCGCTACTCAAGGGCAATCCGGGCAAGTATGCGTATGCTTCGGGGGGCGCTGGCACTACACCGCATATCGCGGGCGAAGTGTTCAAGGTGATGAGCGGGACCGATATTCTGCACGTGCCGTACAAGGGCGGCGGGCCGGCGGTGACCGATCTGATCGGTGGACAGGTGCAAGTGATGTTCGACACCGCGGCCTCGGCCATGCCGCATGTCAAGGCTGGGCGTCTCAAGGCACTGGCGTTGGCAGCGCCAACTCGGTTTGCCGATTTTCCTGATGTGCCGACCGTTGCCGAGGCTGGCCTGCCGGGCTATTCGGTCGATTCATGGTATTCGCTGCATGCGCCGGCGGGAACCCCGCGTGACGTCGTGGCACGGGTGCATGCCGAGATCGCCGCGATCCAGAAGCTGCCGGAAGTGATTGAGCGGCTGAGGCAATTGGGCGCCAGCGCCGGTGGCATGGCACCGGAAGAATTCGAGCGCTTCGTGCGCGCCGAGCACGCGCGTTATGCGACGATCATCATGAACGCCGGCATACGAGTGCAATGACATGACCAGCATACTTGTGCTCGAGGGAGATGGCATCGGCCCGGAGATCACTAGGGCCACGCTGGCGGTGCTCAAGGCGGTCGATCGTCGCTACGAACTGGGCTTGGTATACGAGCATGCCGATATCGGGTTTGTTGCTTATCACGCCACCGGCACCACCCTGCCTGATACGGTGCTTGAGCGCGCCCGTGCAGTCGATGGCATCTTGCTGGGGCCGATCTCGCACCTTGACTATCCGGCGCGTGATCGCGGCGGAGTCAACGTATCGGCGGCGTTCCGCATCAAGCTCGATCTGTATGCCAACGTGCGTCCGGCGAAGAGCCGGCCGGGCATCGGCCACACCCGCGAGCCGATGGATCTGGTGATCATGCGCGAGTGCACCGAAGGCTTCTATCCCGATCGCAACATGTTCGCCGGCTCCGGCGAATTCATGCCCACACCCGATATCGCGATGTCGATGCGCAAGATCACCGCCCATGCCTGTGAGCGCATTTCGCGCCGTGCATTCGAGCTGGCGATGAAGCGCAAGCGCATGGTGACGGCGGTGCACAAGGCCAACAACTTCATCCTGACCGACGGACTGTTCCTGCGCGAGTCGCGCAAGATGGCGGCGCTGTTTCCCCAGGTGCGCTACGAAGAGATCATCATCGACGCCATGGCTGCACGTCTGGTGTGCGAACCGGGTCGCTTCGACGTGGTGCTGGCTACCAACTTCTATGCCGATATCCTGTCCGACCTGGCCTCCGAGTTGTCGGGCAGCCTGGGCCTGGCCGGCTCGATCAATGCGGGTGAGACCATGTGCGCGGCGCAGGCGCAGCACGGGTCGGCGCCTGACATCGCGGGCCAGGACCGGGCCAACCCGACGTCGCTGGTGCTCTCGGCTGCGATGCTGCTCGACTGGCTGGGGGAGCGCCGTAGCGACTCCGCGCTGAAGGCAGCCGCTTCGGCGATTGGCGCTGCGATCGACACTGTACTTGCTGTACCAAGCACGCGCACCGCAGATCTCGGCGGCACCCTCGGAACGCGCGCCTTTGGAGAGGTACTGGCTGCCCAGATTCTCAGATCTTGAAGCTCTCCAGCGTCTCCGGGGCAAACAGCTCTTCGGGCTTGACCAAGCGTTTCGACAAACCCTGTTTGTGGTGATAGCACAGGAACGTTTGCAGGGTCTCGACATTCGGTTTTAGACGTTACGGCCAGAAGCCCTAGTCTGTTTCGCTAGCGGCCTTCTCCTTTGCAAACAAGCGCAGTTTCGCGGTGCGCGCCGTTTCGATATGCTTGCGCAAGAGTTGCGCGGCCGCCATGCGATCACCGGCATCGAGCAGGTCCAGCAGTTTCAGATGTTCGATCGATTGTGCATGCACCCGCTCGATGTCGACCTTCGCACGGTATTCGAAGATCCGCCGCAATTGATTCTGGCGCGCGATCGCATCGGCAAAAAAATGGTTGCCGGACCAGTTCGCCAGGGTTTCATGAAACTCCGCGCCCATCGCGAACAGTTCCAGTGGCGAGTACTTGCGCACCGTGGCATCGGCCATGCGTAGCTGGGTATCGCGCAATCGCGCCCACTCACGTGGCACGACGCGAAACGTAGATTCCAGCAATCCCGCAGGCTCAAGAACAGAGCGAAAACTGAATCCCTGTTCATACGCCCGATAAGAAGTGACGATTGCGGGGAATGCCCACCCGCGCGCGGGTCGGCGCTCGAGCAGACCGTGAGAACCCATGTG
The DNA here is from genome assembly GCA_031362905.1 of Burkholderiales bacterium. Taxonomy (GTDB): domain Bacteria; phylum Pseudomonadota; class Gammaproteobacteria; order Burkholderiales; family JAEUOS01; genus CANJDH01. The sequence goes on from JANLTL010000610.1 coordinate 5,407, forward strand.
CGCCAGGGTTTTCTGCGCCAGTCCGCGGGTAACCTGGTATTGACGCATGACGTCGGCTTCGGAAATGACGCTCGGCAGGCGGCCGTCCAAGCGGTCGTTGGCGAGCTGCAGATAAAGGGCATCCCCTGGTCCGGAGTCCTCTCCGGGATCGTCCGACATCGTTTTTTCGGGCCGCTTGGCGAGGTAGTAGCCCCGATTCGGTTCGCGCTTGACGATGCCGCGCGCGGCGAGCATCCCGAGCGCCTCACGCACGGGCGAACGCGAAACGCATAGTTGGTCGGCGAGGTCCTGCTCCGCCAAATGGGCGCCGGGTTGCAGTTCGCGCGCGCGCACCAGCGCAGTGATGCGCGCCGCCAGCCGGGGTGCGATGCGTCCGCGCGGCTGGTCGAGGTGGGGGTCAGTGGCTTGCGAGGTGGCCATGCGGTCGGTGCCTGGAATCACAGCAGGTACTGTAGCCCAGGTTCAAGTGGCCGCCGGCATTTCGCGCAAGACGCGTGCGACAAAGGTCGCGGTTGTGCCAGTCCCCCCCAGATCACTCGTACGGTCAGCTGCGAACCCAAACGCGCGGTCGAGTGCGGTGTTAAGGTCGCGCGCAGCGAGCCCGAGCTTGTCTTGCCCATGACGCTTTCCGAGCCAGTCAAGCAGCATGGCGCAGGACAGCAGCAGACCACTCGGGTTGGCGATTCCTTTGCCGGCGATGTCAGGCGCGGAACCGTGCCCTGCATTGGCAATCGCATGCTGGTCACCAACATTGAGGGCCGCGGCCAGGCCCAGGCTGCCCGACATTGCGACCGCTTCGTTCGAGAGGATGTCGCCAAACATGTTGGTGGTGAGAATCACGTCAAAGCGTGCTGGCCGCGAATACAAGTCAGCCGCGGCGGCGTCAATGTCCATTTCCTCGAGGGTCACGTCAGGGTATTCACGGGCGACCGCCTCGGTCTCCTCCACGAACAGTCCGTCGGTGATCTGCAGCACATGGCGTTTGCCGACCACCGTGACTTTGCAGCGGCGTTGGCGTGCCATTTCGAAGGCGACGCGTGCGATGCGGCGTGAGCCCTGACGCGTGATCTTGCGGACTGAAAGTGCCACGTCCTCGGTAGCCAAAAATTCGGCGATGCCCCGCGCCATGTTGCGATCGGCGTAGAAACCCTCCGTATTCTCGCGCGCAATCAGTACATCGAGGCCGGCCCGCGCGTCGGGAATGCCCGGGCGGGAGCGTGCGGGACGCAGGTTGGCGTAAAGCTCGAGGGACTTTCGGATCGTGCCGGGCACATTGATCCCGCCTTGGTCGCGCGGCGGATAGGCAGTCATGCCGCACGGGCCGAGGATCACGCCGGCGGCCTCGCGCGCTTTCACCAATGCTGCGTCCGTGAGGGTCACTCCATGGCGGCGCAGACTGGCCACGCCTACATCAATGGTCTCGAATTGAAGCCCGAGGGCGCGCGAGTTGTTGAGGTGTTCCAACACGGCCATGCTGGCGTCCGCGATTTCGGGTCCGATGTCGTCACCGGGCATCACTACGATATTCATTTATCTGTTCCTGGGCTGTGGTTAGTCGGCAGTGAGCTTTGCGTCGGCAATTACCTTGGCGAACTTGGCAACTTCGGCGTTGATATAGATGCCGAACGCTTCCGGCGAGCCGCCGGTTGTCTCGGCGCCGAGAGTGACGAATCGTTCACGGGTTTCCGTCGTGGCGAGAATCCGGTTGATTTCGCGATTGAGCAGGTTGATCACTTCCTTGGGTGTGGCCGCGGGCGCCACCATGCCGTACCAGGTCGACATGGCATAGCCGGGCAGCCCGGATTGGGCGACGGTGGGTACGTCCGGCAGCGCGGTCGAACGTTTTTCGTCGGTGACCGCAAGTGCCCGCATCCGGCCCGACTTGATGTGCGGCAAAGCGACCGGCATGGTGTTGAAGCCGAGCAGGATCTGGCCGCCGATGATGTCGTTGGCCGAGGCGCTGCCGCCCTTGTAGGGCACGTGCACCATGCGCAGCTTGGCCATGGAGGCCATTAACTCTGCGGCGATGTGCTCCGGACTGCCGCTGCCTGAAGACGCGTAGGCGATCTCTCCGGGTTTCGCCCGCACCAGCGTCAGCAATTCCTCCAGGGTCTTGGCTGACAACGAGGGATGAACCACGACCACGTTGGCCACGCTCGCCACGCTCGAGACGGCCTGAAAGTCGCGTTCGAAATCGTACTTCAGGTTCTTGTAAAGCGATTTGCTGATGGCATGCGATACCGACACCATCAGGATGGAATACCCATCTGGAGCGCTTTGCGCGACGTGCTCGGCAGCCACGTTACCGTTTGCACCTGGGCGGTTTTCCACAATCACTTGCTGCTTGAGGCTATCCGCAAGCCTGGCGCCGATCACGCG
>JANLTL010000626.1:0-7457 GCA_031362905.1 Burkholderiales bacterium
ACCGAATACTACGGCCGCGCACCGACACCGCTCGAATCAGCCGCACTGATCATGCGCCTGCACGGCGCGCCGATGTATTTTCACAAGAAGGGCAAGGGCCGCTACAAGGCGGCCCCCGAAGAAGCCCTCAAGGCTGCGCTCGCGTCGGTCGAACGCAAGAAGCGCGAGGCCGAACTGCAGGCGCGCTATGTGGCACAACTGGTGCGCTTTGAAGTGCCGGAAGATCTGAAAGCGCAGGTGGCGCAGCTGCTGTATGCCCCCGACAAGCAATCGACCGGATTCAAGGCACTCGAATCGGCGTGCGCGCAACTGGCGCTCACGCCCCAAGTGCTGTTGCATCGTGCAGGTGCGCTCGCGAGCGCCCATGACTTTTATCTGGGCCAGTTTTTGCATGAGCACTTCCCGGAAAGGCTTGGTGGGCGCGGCTTTCCAGCCATCGATCTTGAAGAAGCGCTGGCGCCAACGGTTTCAGGGGCATCGGCAACCCAACAGTGGGCGCTCCCCGCCTCGGACAACGGCCCTGCGTTTTCCATCGATGACTCGTCCACCACCGAGATTGACGATGCGCTCTCGGTCAGGCAGGTGCGCGACGGCGTCATGCGCGTCGGCATACACATCGCCGCACCGGGCCTGGGCTTTGCGCCCGGCAGCGCGATCGACGTCATCGCCCGCCGCCGCCTGTCAACGGTCTACATGCCGGGCGACAAGATCACCATGCTGCCTGACGCCGTGGTCGAGCGCTTCACCCTGATGGCCGGGCGCACCATGCCGTCGGTCTCGCTCTACGTTGACGTCAACCAGAACGACGGCACCGTGATCGCTGCGCGCAGCGCGGTCGACACCATCGCCATCGCGGCCAACCTGCGGCACGATGTGCTCGATGACGAGGTCACGCAGGCCAATCTCGAATCCGGTGGCGGCGATTTTCCGTTCAAACCGGAGCTGCAGTTTCTCTGGCGATTTGCCAACGCGCAGGAAAAAGTGCGCGGCAAGCCCTCGGTCGCCGCGGGAATGCGCGATTTTTCCTTCAAGGTCGATTGGCCGGATGCAGCCGGTGTGACCGAAAAAGAAGCGTCACACCATGCGACGAGCGGTGCCGCCGGCGCGCCGGCGCGGGCGATGCCGCGCGTCACCATTACCGAGCGCAGGCGCGGCGCACCACTCGACAAGATCGTTTCCGAGTTGATGATCCTCGCCAACGCGACCTGGGGCAAGCTGCTGGCCGACCGCGGTGCTGCGGGAATCTACCGCGTCAAGACCGGGGTCGGCATCCAGGGCAAGGTGCGCATGACCAGCGCGCCGGCGCCGCATATCGGCCTTGGCGTCAGCCACTACGCCTGGTCCTCTTCGCCGCTGCGGCGCTATGTGGACATGGTCAATCAATGGCAGTTGATCGCGGTGCTGCGTCAGCCCGAGGGAATGGCGGTGGCACCGCCGTTTGCCGCCAAGTCCGAAAATCTGCTCGGCGCCATTGCCGCCTTCGATTCCGCCTACACCGCCTACGCCGATTTTCAGGACACCATGGAGCGCTACTGGTGCCTCAAATGGCTGGAGCAGGAGGGCAAGGTCGTTGCCCGAGCGCTGGCTGCGGGCCAGCAGGATGACGCTGCATCAGACGCGGGCGCGCAAGAGACGATCGCTGAAGGCGCAGGCCGCGCTACGCGGCTCACCGGCACCGTGTGGCGCGACGGCATCGTGCGCCTTGATGCGTTGCCCCTGCGGCTGAACGTCGCCGGCCTCCCGGGTCTGGCGCAAGGCGCGCGCGTGGCAGTGCAGATTCGTGCAGTCGATGAATGGCGCTTGTGGGTCGATGCCGCCTTTGCCGGGGTGATTGACGAGCCGGACGCGGCTGCCGGCGCCGGCGCCGGCGCAGATGCAGGTGCAGATGCCGCGACGGGCGTCACCCCCACCGGCGCTGCCGTTGCCGACGACGACGAAGCCGCAGATTAGAATGCGTGGCTGTTCCGGTTCACGCTGGCCGGCCACGCCGAACCCATCCCCGACCTGCTGTTTTTCGTCCCGCCATTGAGCCTCGCTGAAGCATTCCTGCAGACCTTTCCCGCGCCCGAATGGTGGCGCAGGATGGATGCTTCACAGCGCATTTTGACCACCGCCCTGGTGCTCTCGACGATTGCGCACGCCGGCGTGCTGGCGCTCAAGTTTGTGCCGCCGGAAGCGCCGCGCATGAAAACGCTCGAGGCGCCGCTCGATGTCATCCTGGTCAATGCCAAACACGCCACCAAACCGGTCAAGGCCGAGGCACTGGCCCAGGCCAACCTCGATGGTGGCGGTGAAGCTGCGAAGGGTCGCGCCAAATCGTTTCTCACGCGCTCGCGTGCGGTCCAGGATGGCGAGAAACTCTCCGATGCCGCCTCGCGCCAGCAGCAGCTCGAAGAGGAGCAGAAAAAGCTGCTCAGCAAATTGAAGGATTCGCCCACCAAGGTGTCGGCAGCGGAAGTCAGGCCGGAGCAGCAGGTTGATCCGCGGCCGCTGCAGCCGCAAGTGACGGGGGCCGAATTGCTCGCCAGTGCGCAGGCGATCCTGCGCCGCGAAGCAGAGATCTACAAACGCATCGAGGACGAAAACGCGCGCCCCAAGCGCGGCTATATCACGCCTTCAACGCGCGAGGTCGAGTACGCGCTGTACTTCAAGCAATGGGCCGAAAAAGTCGAGCGCATCGGCAACATCAACTACCCCGAGTCGGCGCGCGGCCGGGTCTATCGCCTGGTGATGACGGTATCGGTGTTTGCCGATGGCCGTGTCGAAAAAGTCGAGATCGACCGCTCTTCGGGTACCCGCGAAGTCGACAACGCCGCGCGCCGCATCGTCAAGCTGGCCGAGCCCTATGGCCGCTTTTCGCCGCAGATGGTGTCGCGCTATGGCGTGCTTGACCTCACCATGACCTGGACCTTCTCGCGCGCCGACGCGCTGTCGGTGGAATAGAATCGACGCATCATGGCTTACAGCATGGCTCCCATCGGCCCCTGTCACGCATTTCCTTGCGTGCCCTGCAGCGGGTTGCGCGCATGACTCGGGCTGGATCCGGGCGAGGGGGTTCAAGCAGCGCTCCGGACGAGGACCGCGAAGAACTGCTCGTCAGTCTGGCCAACCACGTGCCAGCCTCGATCGCGTATTACGAAATCGGCACCCTGGTGTGCCGCTTCGCAAACCACGCCTATGCGCTATTGCACGGTCTGACCACCGAGTCCATTCTGGGCAAGGCGCTGCACGAGATCATCGGTGCCGATGCCGTCGCGCTGATCACGCCGCACGTGGAGCGCGTGGTGCGCGGCGAGCCCGTGCGCTATCAGCGCGAGCTGACCTTGCCCGATGGCGCCAAGCAGCAGATCGAAGTCAATCTCGTCCCGAAAATGGACCGCCAGGGAGTGCAGACCGGCGCGTTCGTGCTCATTCACGACATCACGCGCCATCACGACACCGAGCGGCTCCTGCTCGAAAGCGAAGAGCGGCTGCAGAAGTTTGTCAACGCCGCGCGCGAAGGCATTTTCTTTCACAAAAAGGGCCTTGTCGACGATGCCAACGAAGCCGCGCTCAGGCTGCTCGGCTACACCCTGCCCGAGGTCATCGGGCGCAGCATGCTCGACTTCATCGCTCCGGAGAGCCACCAGAAGGCGATTGACTACTTCACTGCGCGGGGCGAAGCCCCCTACGAGGCATTGGCGCTGCACAAGAGCGGGCGCCGCATCCCGGTTGAATTCACCGGGCGCACCCTGGTGCGCAACGGTGAAATCATTCGCATGGGCACCATGCTCGACATCAGTGAGCGCAAGGAAGCTGAGGCGCAGATTCGCTTCATGGCACACCACGATGCCCTCACCGGCCTGCCCAACCGCGTCATGCTGCAGGAGCGTCTCGAGAGCCTGATCGCGCTGGCGCGGCGCAAGCAGGAAACCCTGGCGGTGCTGTTTCTCGACCTCGACCACTTCAAGCATGTCAACGATTCGCTTGGCCATCATGCCGGCGATGAACTGCTCAAGGAAGTCGCAGCGCGCATCAACGGCGCAGTGCGCGAGGCCGACGTGGTGGCGCGCCAGGGCGGCGACGAATTCATTGTCGTGCTGGCGGGCCTCGCTGAACCCGGTGCCGCCGCCGCCGTTGCGGTCAAGCTGCTGGTGCAGATTGCGGCGCCGGTGACGATCGAAGGGCAGTCCGTGAGCGTGGCGCCGTCGATCGGCATCAGCGTGTTTCCGTCTGATGGCGGCAGCGCCGATGAATTGATCCGCCATGCCGACAGCGCGATGTATCTGGCCAAGCAAAGCGGGCGCCGCCAGTACCAGTTCTACACGCCGAGCCTGTCGCGGCAGGCTGAAGCGGTGATGAGCAAGGAGGCCGATCTGCGCGAGGCGGTGCAGGGTGGCCATTTCGAATTGCATTACCAGCCGCAAATTGACGTCGGCGGCGTGCGCATCACCGGTTTTGAGGCCCTGGTACGCTGGCGGCGCCGCGACGGTTCGCTCACCCCGCCCAATGAATTCATTGCCTTTGCCGAAGAGCACGGCATGATCAGCGCCATCGGCCGCTGGGTGCTGGCCGAAGCATGCCGCCAGAACAAGGCCTGGCAGGATGCCGGGCTGCCGCGCGTGCCGATCGCGGTCAATGTCTCACCGCTGCAACTGAAGACCGGGAATCTGGTGGCCGATGTCGAACGCGTGCTGCGCCAGACCGGGTTGGAGGGCCGCTATCTTGAGATCGAGCTCACTGAGAGTGCGCTGGTCAGCGACAGCGCTGCCATCACCGGCAAATTTGAATCCCTGCGCGGCCTCGGCGTGCAACTGGCGATTGATGACTTCGGCACCGGCTATTCGTCGCTCGCCTATCTCAAGCGGTATCGCATCGACAAGCTCAAAATCGACCGCAGCTTCGTGCGCGACCTCGAAACGGCACCTGACGACGTTGCCATCGCGGCGGCGATTGTGCAGATGGGCCGCACCCTCAAGCTCACCGTACTGGCCGAAGGCGTGGAGAACGCTTCACAGCTGCGCCTGCTGCGCGCGCAAGGCTGCCACGAGATGCAGGGGTTTCTGTTCGCGAAGCCCTTGAGCGCCACCGATGCCGGCGTGCTGCTGCGCGGCTATCCACACGATGAACTGGCCGCCAGTCAACGCATGCAGGCGCTCGACGAGCCGTGACCCGGCCACGGCCGCGCGCGGGCGGCTGGCGGCGCGCACTGGCGCGCGTGGTGCTGTGGAGCGTTGCCGCGCTGCTGCTGGGCGTCATCACCTGGCAGGCTTCCTACTATGCGCGCATCTGGTGGTGGGTCGACCACAATCCGCGCTCGACCGCCTTCATGGATCAGCGCCTCGACGCCCTGCGCGTCAAGGATGCCAACGCATCGCTCAAGCACGAATGGGTCAACTACCCGCGCATTGCCCAGAGCCTGAAACTCGCGGTGATCGCTGCCGAAGACACCTCGTTTGTCGAGCACGAAGGCTTCGACTGGAAGGGCATCGAAAAGGCGCTGGAGAAAAACCAGAAAAAAGGCAAGGTCGTCGCGGGCGGCTCAACCATCACCCAGCAGCTGGCCAAAAACCTGTTTCTTTCGGGCGAGCGCAGCTATCTGCGCAAGGGCCAGGAAGCGCTCATCACCTGGATGATCGAGTCGCAGATGGACAAGGACCGCATCCTCGAGATTTATCTCAATGTCGTCGAGTGGGGCAATGGCGTGTTTGGCGCGGAGGCGGCGGCACAGCACCACTACGGCATCAGCGCCGCACGCTTGTCGCGCGAACAGGCGGCGCGCCTCGCCGCCATGTTGCCCAATCCGCGTTTTTATGATCGCAACCGCAACTCGCCTTACCTCGCCAGCCGCGTACCTGTCATCCTCAAACGCATGAATCAGGTCGAAGCGCCCTAGCCCCCAGAGGTGCGCGCTGCGCTGCCGCCCTGGGTCCTGCGGGCTCAGGCGGGGCTCGGCGCCTTGAGTCCGATCACGTTGAAGGCAGGAATCACCCGGCTCAAACCCTTGAGGGTCAACTCGCCGGCGGCCTCGGTTTCAACCTGGTCTTCGATGCGCATGCACACCCGCTGCGAAATCAGGATCTGCCCCGGCTTGGCCTCACCGCACAGGCGTGCCGCCGTGTTGGTGACAGTGCCAATCGTGCCGTAATCACGCCGGCCCTCGAAGCCGATCGCGCCAATCGTGGCATAGCCTTGCGCGATGCCGACACCGAGGCCGAGGTCATGGCCGCGCTTGCGCCAGACCGCGCTTAAGGCGCCCACTTGGGCGCGCACTGCCAGGCCCATTTCCACTGCCTTGAGCTCATGCTGCTCGACCGGCATCGGGTCATTGAACACCACCATCACGCCATCGCCGGCGAAATGCTCCACGGTGCCGTCGTTTGCCACGATGATCTCGCCCAGCACCGCGTGATACTCGCGCAGTACCCCCATCACTTCTTCGGGCTCGGCAGTTTCGGTAAAAGACGTGAAACCGCGCAAGTCGACAAACAACACCGTGACTTCGCGGCGCCGCGTTTTCATCGGATCGTCGATTTCGCCCGAGACAATCAGCTCCGCCACCTTGGGCGTGAGAAAGCGCTTCAGGCGCGCCAGCTTCTCGATCTGACCGACCTGCTCGGCGACGCGTGCCTCGAGCCCGGCGTTGAGCGATTTGAGCTCGGCGCGCTGTAATTCGATGGTGTCGTGGTAAGCCTTGACGCGCAGCAGTGATTTCACCCGCGCCAGCAACTCATGGCGGTTCACCGGCTTGGTGAGGAAATCATCGGCGCCCGCTTCAATCCCCTTGACACGCTCCTGGCCGGCGTCGAGTGCCGTCACCATCACCACCGGCAGCATCGCCGAAGCCGGCTCGGCGCGTATGGCCGCGCACACCTCGTAGCCATTCATGTCCGGCATCATCACGTCGAGCAGCACCAGGTCGGGCTTTTCGCTTGCGACTTTTTCCAGGCCTTCACGCCCGCCGCCCGCCGTCACCACGCGGTAACCGCTGAAGGTGAGCATGTCGGCCAGCACCCGCACATTGGCGGGAATGTCATCGACCACCAGCAGGCAGGGTGGCGGCGCAGCGCTCGCGCTCGGTGTCGATGTGCCCGGCAGCGCCGCCGTAGCCTTGCCGGCTTCAACGCTCATGAGCCGCCCTCTGCGCCCGGTGTTTCCTTCGCGCTCTTGTTCTTGGCAATCGTGTCGGCCACCGTCGCCACAAACTGCTTGAGGTTGATCGGCTTGGACATGAAGCCGTCAAAACCGGCCTGTTTCATCTTCGCCTCTTCTTCCGGCATCGCCGACGCCGTCACCGCCACGATCGGAATGTGCCGGGTAGCCGCGTCAGCGCGAATCTGCCGAAACGCCTCAATGCCGTCGATACCCGGCAACTGGTAATCCATCAGGATCAGTTCCGGCACCTCGGCGCGCGCTGCGCTGACCCCTGCTTCACCGGTGATCGCCTCGATCACGCGATAGCCCTTGGCGGTCAGCAC
>JANLTL010000630.1:0-16672 GCA_031362905.1 Burkholderiales bacterium
CAGGGGCACGACCGCTTCCGCCGCAGTCCGGATCGGCGCGCGCCGCTGCCGCTGCCGGCTGGTGTGAGCTGCCATGCGGTGGCCGCGACGACGGCAGCCCGGCGCAGTCTGATGGCGGATCGCCTCACGGGCGATGGTCTGGTGCCGCTGCGCAGCGCGCTCGGGCAACACGATGATGCGCGGCACTGCCTGGCGTTTGCCAAGTCGTCGCAAACCATCGTGTACCGCACCGGGCATATCGCCTTGTTGCACAGCATGGAAGTGCAGCAGCAACTGCTGCACTGGCTGACGCCGGTTGCGGCCGCGGCCAAGCCCTCGCGACGCGCCGGAACCGGGGCTGCGTGATCCCTCCATCCATTGCAGGAATCGATCGCACCATGCCGGACAACTCGACAAGCGCTGACCATTCACCGGAGATATCACGCGTCGCCGTCATGGGTGGTGGTGCAGTCGGCTGCTACTTCGGCGGCATGCTGGCGCGCGCCGGCGCGCAGGTGACGCTGATCGGCCGCGCAGCGCACGTCGAGGCCATCACGCGCGAAGGGCTGTGGTTCGAGGGCTTGCAGTTTCAGGAGACTGTGCCGATGCGCGCGTCGCTCGATGCAACCGCCTGCGCGGACGCGCAACTGGTGCTGATGTGCGTCAAGACGCCCGATACCGAAAGCGCGACGCGCGCGATCGCGCCGCATCTCGCACCCGGCGCCATCGTGCTCAGTCTGCAAAATGGCGTGGAGAACGCGGCATTGATTCGCGGGCAGTGCACCAATCCGGTAGTGGCTGCCGTGGTCTATGTGGCGTGCATGATGAGCGGGCCGGGGCGTTTGAAGCACACCGGGCGCGGTGACCTGCTGATCGGGGCCGATGTGCCGCAGGCGGGTCTGCCACTGGCGCGCTTGCACGCGTTGGCGGCGCTGTTCGAACGGGCGGCGGTGGCGTGCAAGGTTTCCGACAACATCGAAGGCGATCTGTGGGGAAAGCTGCTCATCAATTGCGCCTACAACGCCATTTCCGCACTTGGCCGCGCGCGCTATCACCGCATGGTGGCGCTGCCCGAGACCCGTGCGCTGATGGAAGGCGTGGTGGCCGAGGTGCTGGCGGTGGCCAAGGCCTCAGGCGTGGTGATGCCGCCGGGGGACTGGATCAGGATTGCAATTGATCTGGCACAAGGCATGGCGCAGGCCACTTCCTCTACCGCGCAGGATCTGGCGCGCGGCAAACGCACCGAGATTGATCACCTCAACGGCCTGATCGTGCGGCGTGGCCGTGCATGCGGTGTGGAGGTACCACTCAACGGCGCGTTGCACGCGCTGGTGAAGCTGCTGGAGGACTCGATTCCCGCATAGCACCGTGCCAGGAGTGGCTTGCACCAATCGTTTCAGGCCGCATGCCGGCGAAACCGGCATCCACCAACGCTCTCAGGGCGACGACCGGGCAACGCCGCCTTCGGCGCCCACGCCGCCGTTGAGTTTTTCCAGACCAAGCTGCTCGCGCAGATCGAGCGTCGCTTTGGCCTTGAAGTCTTCAAGCGGTATGCCGCTGCCGTCCGCGAGTTTGACGACGGCGTTGAATGAAGCGACGATGGCGGCAGCATCCACCAGCGCTGCAGCACCGAGTTCGCGATGAATGACTTCACGCGCACGGGTGCGCCGCTCCACATCGCCGCCCAGCATGGCCTCGCCGAATTCGATCAAGGCTGCACTGTGCGGCACACCGGTGGCCGTCCCGTCACCTTCAAGTGCGGCAGCCATCCCGAATTGTTCACCTGCATGTTGGCCGCTCGCACGGAGCAGCGCCGTATGGCTGACGGTTCAGTAATAGCAGCCGTTGAGCGAGGACACGCGGCCCGCGAGCAATTCAATCTGCGCGTGTGACAAGGCCCGGTATTCGGTGTCGAAGTCGCGGATTTCGTGATCCTTCAAATACAACTCGACATCGAAATCAAAAAAATTGAGGACTTCCTGCGGCACCAGGCTCAGGGCGCGGTGAATGTTTTTCGTGCCGTGCAGGGTGTAGGGATCGGGGTCGCCCGGGGCGAGGTCTTCAGGCGCCACGGTTAACACCCAGGCAAGATCGCGTTTGGCGCCGGCCGGCCGGTGCCGCGTGGGTGCGCCTGCGCGTGGTTCGGGCAGCGCGCGTTGCGGCAGGCCAAGCGCCAAATCGAAGGTATCGAGCGCAGTGATCAGGGCGATGATGCCAACCGTTTCGACGTATTGTTCTTCGCTGACTGCTGGCGTCATCACGGCAGCGTGATTGCTGGCTGCCGCCCCGGCGGGGGCAATCTCCAGCATCGCGTACAGCCAGGTTTTGGTCACACGGCCGGCGTCGGTGCTCAAACGGTGAATGATTTCAACCAGCGTCGCTGGCAGCGCCGTGGCGGCGTCGTGCGCGCCGTCCACCGTATAGGGCGAGAGCGCAGCCTTGCGGCGCTGGCACAGCTTGCAGGAGTGCGCGTGGCGTGATTCGGCGGCGATGGCGAGGCGCTGTTCCGCGCTCCACCAGGTGCCCGGCTCTGCGAGCCGTTCCCACGCGCGCTTGGATTCACGCTCGAGGCCGGGGCGAATCGGCAGGGACGCCGGGTCAAAGCCTGTGGTTTGCATCATGCGAGAGTCTTTCTGAAAAATGAGCCTAATGGGTTCGGTCGATTGTAAGTAAGGTAAGCAAGGTAAGTAAGATAGGTAAGGCAAGCCAGGCAAGCCAGGTGAGCGGGCGCTACAAGGCGGTATGCCAACGCGAGGTGGACACGGGTGCGCAAAGCGCCGGTTCAAGCCAGCAACAGGCTATCCGAATCGATCTCTTCACCGTGCTGGGTGCGAAAGCGCGCAATCAGGTCATCGACGGTCATGCGCTTGCGCTCCTCACCGGCGACATCGAGCACGATGCGGCCCTCGTGCAGCATCAGGGTGCGGTCACCGAGCGCGAGCGCGTGGCGCATGCTGTGCGTCACCATCAGCGCGGTGAGCTTTTGGGTGCTGATAATACGGTGGGTGAGTTCAAGCACGAAGCCTGCGGTGCGCGGGTCAAGTGCGGCGACGTGCTCATCGAGCAGCAAAATCTGCATCGGCTCCAGTGAGGCCATCAGCAGGCTGGTTGCCTGTCGTTGCCCGCCGGACAGCAGGCCGATTTGATCACCGAGACGGTGTTCGAGCCCAAGGCCGAGCCCTTCGAGTGCCTCGCGAAAGCGCTCGCGACGCGCGCGGTTGAGTGCCCGGCCCAGGCCGCGCTGCCGCCCGCGCGCAGCGGCGAGAGCAAGATTCTCTTCGACGGTGAGCGTTTCGCAGGTACCGGCCCGCGGGTCCTGGAACACCCGCGCCACCAGGCTGGCGCGCTCCGAGGCCGGCAGCGCACTGACATCGTGTTCGCCAATCAGCACCTTGCCGGCACTGATGGCCACCTCGCCGGCGATGGCGTTGAGCAGGGTCGACTTGCCGGCGCCGTTGGAGCCAATCACGGTGACGAATTGCCCGCTGGGGATCTCGACCGAAAACTGGTCGAGTACACGATTCTCCAGTGGTGTGCCGGCGTTGAAGACGACCGAGATGCCATCGATGTGGATCATGGGCTCTTGACCTTGGCCGCGCCTGCCGCCTTGCCGGAAAACGCCAGCGCCACACATACCAGCGCGGCCGTCACGAAGTTCACATCCGACGCCGTCAAGCCGATCGACGTGGCATTGAGCGCCAGCGCCACAATGATGTGATAAACGATCGAACCGGCGATGCAGGCCAGCGTCATCCCCGCCAGGCTGCGCTGCGGAAACAGTGCGGCGCCGCCGATCACGGCTGCCAAACCGGTGACGATGGTACCGATGCCCATTGTCACATCAGCCGCACCCTGCAACTGCGCGAGCAGCGCGCCGCCGAATCCGGCCAGGCCATTGCTGATCGCCAGGCCCGCCAGCACGAAACGTCCGGTGCGCACGCCGTTGGCGCGCGCCATCACCGGGTTGGCGCCGGTGGCGCGCATCGCCAACCCGGTTTCCGAATGCAGGAACCATGCGTAGAGCGCCCACACTGCGGCGCTTACTGCGAGGAAGAACAGCGGTGCGAGCCAGGGGTTGGGCATGCCCAGCGATTTCGCCGAGGTCAGCACGCTGCTTTGTCCGAGCAGCGGCAAGGTCGGGCCACTCATGATGCGGATGTTCACCGAGTACAGCGCGATCATGGTCAGAATGCTCGCCAGCAGGTTCAGCACCCTGAGGTAGACGTTCAGCGCGGCGGTGACGAGGCCCGCGCAACTGCCCGCTGCGATCGCCGCTGCGGACGCTGCCCAGGGGTTCCAGCCCTTGACGATGAGTACCGCGCACACGGCGGCACCGAGCGCGAAGCTGCCGTCGACCGTCAGATCCGGAAAGTTGAGAACCCGAAACGACAGGAATACGCCGAGGGCGATCAAGCCAAAAATCAGCCCGGTCTCGATTGCCCCCAGGAAGGCGACCAGCGACACCGGCTCAAAACACCTTGTTGGCGCGCTTGCGCAACTCGTCACTGATCGTCAGCCCCATCGCCGGCGCGGTCTTGCCGTTGATCCAGAGCTGAAAACCTTTGTAGGTGTCCTTGAGCACATTGACGTCGAGGTCGCCGGGCTTGGCACCGTCGAGTACCTTTTTGACCATTTGCGCAGTCGCGACGCCGACGTCGTAATAATCAAAACTGATCGATGCCGCGCAGCCGCGCTCAACCGAACGGGTTTCTCCGCAAAACAGCGGCAGCTTGTTTTCGGTTGCAACCTTGATGGCGGCTTCAAGCGCGGCATAGACCGTGGTGTCGTTGGGAATGTAAATCATGTCCACTTTGCCCACCAGGTTGAGCGCGGCGGCTTGCACATTGACGGTCTGCGGCGCCGGCGATTCGATGATCGTCAGGCCGGCGGCGGGCGCGAGTTGCTTGAGCGTTTCCAGATAAGTCTGGGTATTGGCCAGCGAGGGATTCATCAGCACACCCAGACGTTTGGCGTTTGGCACCATGTCTTTCATGAGTTTGATATGCAGCTCGATCGGCGCCAGGTCGGACACGCCGGTGATCAGTCCGCCCGGCGCTTTCAATGTGTTGACCACTTTCGCGCGCAGCGGATCGGTGACCGTGGAGAACACGATGGGAATCGTGGTGTCCTTCGCTGCCTGCGCCATCACGATGGCCGAGGGAGTGGTGATCGGCACGATCAGGTCGGGCTTGTCACCGATGATTTTTTTCGCGATTTGTTGCTGCGTTGGAAAACTGCCGGCCGCATGCGAATAGTCGATGACGAGGTTTTGTCCCTCGCGCAGACCGAGGCGCGCAAGCTCTTCAATCAGGCCGCGTTTGACGTCGAGCAGTTGCGGCACTTCGACAATCATGGTCACGGCGATGCGCTTCTGCTGGGCGTGGGCGTTAGGCAAGGCGGCAGCAAGCGTGAACAGCAGCAGGGCAAGATTGCGGATCATGGAGGTGTCCTGTAATTGTGTAAGTGGAGGCGGAACAGCAGGAGGAACGGCGTGCGGAACAGCGGGCGGAATACGAAGGCGGTCAGGCGACTGCGAAAGAACCAAGCAAGTGGGGCGCTGCCAAGGCAGCAATATTAGCTTGCCAGCAAAACTTCCAGCCGCGCCTTGATCTGCAAGGCCGCTTCTTGAGCACTGATCATGATTGAGGATTCCGCTAGTCAATGCAAGGAGAGCCGCCTGTATCAACGTTTTCGGGCCAGCGTGCCGCTGTGAACCGCATCCACCAAAGGTTTGGAGGGTCAAGCCTCGGGGCCGGTGTCGCCCGCCCCGGGAAGCACGCGCGCGCCTCGGAAAAACTCAACGCGTTTTTTTCGCAGTCTTCTTCGCCGCCGTCTTCCTTGTATTGGGCTGCGCCGGTTTGCCGATGGCGGCGGGTTCGTCACGGGTGGCGAAATCAGCCGGGGCGACGATTTCGATCAACTCCATGTTTTTGGAATGGGCAATCTCGCGATGCACGATATTCGGTGGCTGCACGAAGCAGTCGCCCTGCTTCATCAGGAACTCGCCGACGCCTTCGTATTCAAAGCGCAGCCAGCCCTTGAGTACATACACAAATTGCAGATTGCACGAATGGCTGTGCCAGGCGCCGTGCGGCGCTTTTTCCGGACGTGCGCGAATCACGTGGGCGACCACGCGGCCTTGCGAAGCCTTGATGATGCCGAGGTCGCGATATTCGAAATAGGCGCGCAAGCCGCGCTGTTTGAAGCCGCCATCGGCGGCACGGCTGACGGAAAAGCCGCGTGCGCGTGCCTTTGCAGCAGCAGTGAGTGATTTGACGCGAGGGGTAGCGGGTGTTGCCATGACGGTGCGGGGCATCTGGATAGACTCCTGATTAAAGGAACATGGTGATTGCTCGGCGTGTCTGAAGTGCATCGGGATTGTATGCGCAGGCCGTCCACCGATGCGGGGTGCGGTCGCCGGTGCATTCGGCTATATTCAACGGTTGATTCATCGATCCAAAGCGCAGGTTTCCATGCATTCCGCTTCTCCGGCCTCTGGCTGGCTGGCACGCAAACTGGCGAAAAAATTCCACAAGTTCGTGCTGCGCCGGCTGCCGCTGTGGAACCGTCCGGGCCGCCCCTTCCATGTGCAATTCCGTCCCGACTTCGAGACGGGATCCGGGCGCTTTCCCGGCGCTACGGCGTTGCTGGACGCCTGGGTACATGGCATGGAGGAAAACAATTGGGGCGATCTCTCACGGCTCTACTTCCTCCACGAAAATGTTGCCCGCCTCGAACGCGAGGCGGTGCCGGGTGATTTCGCGGAGCTGGGTGTCTACAAGGGTTGTTCGGCCAAGGTGCTGCATTTGCTCGCACCCGAGCGGCGCATCTGGTTGTTTGACACCTTTGCCGGTTTTGCCGATGCCGACGCCGCAAGCGAAACCTTGCGTGAGGTCAAGCGGCACGATTTTGGCGATACCAGTCTTGCCACAGTACGCGCGTTTTTGGGAGAGTCACCGCTACTGCATTTTGTGGAAGGCCGCTTTCCCGACACCGCGGCTGCAGTGCCGGCGGATACCCGCTTTGCCCTCGTGCATCTCGATTGCGATCTGGAAGAGCCCATGCGCGCGGTCTTGAATTCTTTTACCCGCGCCTCTCACCGGGCGGTCTGCTGATCATGCACGACTATGGCAGCGGGCTTTGGCCGGGGGTTACTCATGCAGTCGATGAGTTTTTTCGCGGTAAACCCGAACGCATCATTTCGATCCCGGACAAGTCGGGTACCGCAGTGATTACAAAATTTGCGCTGTCAGCCGCAGTACCTTAAGCCCGTCTGCCAAATGGCGGGTGCTACACTTATCGTGCGATAAATAAGCCCGCCCTGCGAGGAGTCTCCACATGAGTGCCATCCCGATCCGCCCCGCCGCTGCGCAGCAAGCCAGGCGCCTGACTGCAGGGCAAGCGTGCGCCGCCGCCGCTGCGCTGGCGCCGCGACTGGCCGAGCGCGCGCTCGAATGCGAACGCCTGCGCCGTGTGCCCGACGCCACGATGGCCGATCTGCACGCTGCGGGCCTGATGCGCCTGATGCAGCCCGCGCGATTCGGCGGCTCGGAGTTGGGGCTTGATGCGGTACTGAACGTGGTGCTCGAGCTGTGCAAGGGCTGCCCGTCCACCGCCTGGGTCTATTCCAATCTCGCGTCGCATTCGTGGAACATCGGCCAGTTTGAAATGCAGGCCCAACACGATGTGTGGGATCAGGACCCCGATGCCCTCGCCGCGACCGGCCTTGCCTTCCCCTGCGGCAAGGCGACGCCGGTCGAGGGCGGCTACCTGCTCGCGGGCCGTTGGCCCTTTGCAAGCGGTGTCAATGCCTCGACCTGGATGCTGGTTGGCGGCATGGCGGCACAAGCGGGTGGTGCGCCCGAGCGGCGTTTCTTCCTCGTGCCGCAGGCGGATTTCAAGAGCCTCGATGACTGGAATGCGTTTGGCCTCACCGGTACCGGCAGCCACAACGTCGAGATCAAGGAAGCGTTTGTGCCCGCGCATCGCGGCATGTCGGCCGAAGTGTTTGCCGCCGGTCAAAACGTGCCAGGCGCGAAGGTCTATGAAAACCGTTTGTTCCAGATGCCGACCTTCGCCGCGTTTGCCTACGTGCTCTCGATCGTGCCGCTTGGCGCCGCCATCGCAGCGGTCGAGCAGTTCACCGGCAGCATGCGTCAACGTGCGGGCACGTATACGGGCGTACGCGTCGCTGAACTCGGGTCAGTGCAGGCGCGCATCGCGGAGGCTGCGGCGTGCGTCGAGTTTGCCGAGACGGTGCTCCGCCGCGACTGGCGCGAGCTGGAAGCGGCCACGGAAGCGGGCCAATTCCCCGGCATGGAAACCAAGTTGCGCTGGAAGCGCAATGTCGCGTTTGCAACGCAACTCGCCGTGCGCGCGGTTGACGCTTTGATGCCCGCTGCGGGTGCAGGCGGCCTGCTGCAAACTGCGCCGCTGCAGCGCCAGTTTCGCGACATTCATGCGGCGTCGGCGCACATCGCGCTGACCTGGGATGTGCATGCTGCCGCTTATGGGCAGAGCGCGCTGGGTCTGCAGCCGCAGGGAGGGTTGCTGTTGTAGGGTTGGCGGTGTCTGCCACCGGGGGTACCTCGACCGATTGAAGGCGCACAGATTTGCCACTTCGCACGATCTGCCGCCGGCTACCCCGGCCGCTGCGAAAACGTCCTCTCGAACACACCTTCAGCGATGCGGTTTTTCAGGATTTCAATCGATCCGCCGGCGATCATCCAGCCGCGGCAACGGCGCATGCAGTATTCGACCAGCGATTCCTGGCTGTAGCCCAGGCCGCCCATGACCTGGATCGCCTCGTTGGCGATGTCGAATCCGGCCTGGTTGCAAAAAGCTTTGGCAATCGAGGTTTCGTCGGGCGAGGGAAAGCCGCTGTCGGCATTGGTGGCAGCGCGATACAGCAGCAACTGGCCGGCGTCGAGTTTCATCTTCATGTCGGCGAATTTCCATTGCAGTCCCTGGAATTCGCACAAGAGCTTGCCAAATTGCTTGCGTTGCAAGGCCCATTGGCGCGCTTCTTCATAGGCGTAGCGGCCGAGTGCGAGTGAGCGCGCCGTGTTGCCGAGGCGCTCGACGTTGAAGCCCGCGATCTGCTTTTTGAAGCCGCCTTCCTTGAGCACCACCATATCGGGTGCAATCGCGACATCTTCGAAATAGATTTGGGCCCATTCCTCGCCCGACATGAAACTGGAGCGCTGGCCGAAGCGCACACCTGCCTGCCTGGTATCGACCAACACCGAGCCGATGCCGCCGACGCCGGGGCCGAAGCGCACGTAGACCAGCAGGACGTCGGCATAGGGCGCGTGGGTCGAGAACACCTTGCTGCCGTTGACCCGGTAGCCACCGGGGACGGCGGGGTCGGGCGTGGCGTGGGTGACGAGATCGGTCACCGCCGAACCGGCTTCGGGCTCGCTCATGCCGACGGAGATGACCGCTTCGCCCTTGAGAATTTTCGACAGATAGCGCTGCTTTTGCATCGGCGTGCCGTATTCGGCAAACACGCGAATCGGGCCGAAGCTGCCGGCCTGCACCACGTCTGCGCTGCGCGGACACACCGAGGCGATGGTCTCGATCGCGATCACTGCATCCATCAGCGTGCCGCTCTGGCCGCCATCCTTCTCGGCAATCGTGATGCCCAGCAGGCCGTTGTCTGCCATCAGCCTGGCGACATCCCAGGGGTACTCGATGGCGTGGGCGCGGGCCCGTGCGCCGTTGCGCAGGTGGCGCTCGGCGAATTTGCGGACGGAATCCTTGAAGGTTTGCTGGTCTTCGGTGAGCTGAAAGTTCATGGTGTGGGCAGAGGTGCTGAGAAATTTAAATGCGAGAAGTTATTCGATGGGAATGCCGGAGGCGCGAATCACCTTGCCCCATTTTTCAATCTCGGCGCGAATGTAGGTGCGGAATTCCTCCGGTGTGCTGCCGGTCGCTTCGGCGCCCTGTGCCGCAAACTTCTCGCGCACGTCAGGCAGCGCAAGGGCCTTGATGGAAGCCTCGTGCAGGCGCGCAATGATCGCCGGCGGGGTTTTGGCCGGGGCGAACAAACCGTTCCAGCTCGACACTTCGAAATCGGCGAGACCGGCCTCGGCCATGGTCGGCACGCCCGGCAACTGCGTCATGCGCCGCATCGATGCGACCGCGACCACATTGAGTTTGCCGCCCTGCAAGTGGGGGATCGCCGAAAGCGCGGTCTGAAAACTCATGCTCACCTGGCCGCCCAACAGGTCATTGATTGCCGCCGGTGCGCCCTTGTACGGCACATGCAGCAGGTCAATCCCGGCACGCAGCTTGAATAATTCTCCGGCCAGGTGCGGTGAGCCACCGGTGCCGCTCGATGCAAACGTAAGCTTGCCCGGCTGCTGTTTGGCCAGTGCGATCAGTTCCCGGAGCGACTTGGCCTGCACTGACACATGCAACGCCAGCACCGAGGGTGCGCTCATGGTCTGGGTGATCGGTGCGAAATCGCGCAACGTGTCATAGCCGGGGTTCTTGTACGCCGTCATGTTGGTAGCGTTGGCGATGGTGCCAAGCAGCAGCGTGTAACCGTCCGCTGCGCTCCTGGCCGCCATTTCCGAAGCGATGTTGCTGGTTGCGCCCGGCTTGTTCTCGACGATCACCGGCTGGCCGAGCGCCTCCTGTAATTTGATCGCAAGCGTGCGCGCAACGATGTCGGTAGCGCCTCCGGGCGGGTAGCCGACCAGCATGCGTACCGGTTTGGCCGGATAGCGCGGCTCTTGCGCGCCAGTCATCGCGCCAGCGCCCAGCAGGATCAAAGCGGCGAGCAGGTGTTTCATGCGTGTTCCTCCTTCATGACGATGAGACCATCGACTGCCACCACGCCGTCTTCCTTGACGATGAGCGGATTGATCTCGGCTTCGGAAATCGGTTGGCCCGGCAGCAGTGCGAGACGCGAGAATGCCGCTATGGCGCGCGCCAGCGCCGCTACATCGCCGCGCGGCAGGTTGCGATAGCCGCGAATCACAGCCAGGCCCTTGACTGCGTCAATCATTGCCGCCGCTTCCTCCTCACTCACCGGGGCCATGCGCAGCGTGATGTCCTGATAAATCTCGGCAAGTACGCCGCCGATACCGGCGACGATCACCGGGCCAACCAGCGCGTCGTGCCGGTAGCCGACGATGACTTCCGCCAGACCCTGCTCCATCGACTGCACCAGCACGCCGTCAATCTGTGCGGCAGGGTGGGCGCGCGCGACAGCCTTGAGCATCATCGGCACGCGCTGGCGAAACTCGAGGCGGCTGCCGATACCAAGCAGCACGCCACCGGCCTCGGTCTTGTGCGGGATGCCGGCCGAACGCACCTTGACCGCGAGCGGGTAGGGCACGTCGTGGGCGTAGTCGGGCGCGGTGGCGACGGCAGAGGCGACCACCGGCACGCCGAGCGCGGCGAACAGGGCGAGGGCATCGGCTTCGTCGAGCCTGGCGCGCAACGGCAACGCAACGTTTTCAACAGACATGCCTGTGGAAGCCGCTCCCACCAAAGGTTTTCGAGGCAAAGCCCAGGAGAAGAATGCTGCAAGCGCGTCTGCGCAGGCCTCGGGTGTGCGAAACGCCGCAATGCCCTGGTCTGCCAGCAGCGTGAGCGAGCGCTCGGCGTGTGGGGTGAGAAACACGGCGAGCGGCTTGCTGCTCCACGGCGTGTCGAGAATCGGCTGCACCGCAAACTCCGGGTGAAACTGCGCCGACGAGCCGACCACTGCGAGCACCGCGTCGCAGTCGTTAGAGGCCAGCAAGGAGGCGAGCACGGCGCGATAACGCGCAGGCGAGCTCGCCATCGTCAGATCAACAATCGGTGAATCGGAAGCGCGCATGCCGTGTGATGCGAGTTCGGTTTGCAGCGTGGCAGAGGCGATCATTGCTTCCATGCCGAGCATGCCGAGACGATCCACCACGCTGGCGGCCCCGCCGCCCGTGGTCGTGACTACTGCCACGCGCGGTTTGCGCGGCACCGGCGATGCCGCTCCGGTCCTATCGCGGGACAATACGTGTGGCGCACGCCCGGCCAGCAACGGCGCAATCTCGATCAGGGTCTCCAGCATTTCCACACGCACGATGCCGCAGTCACGCATCCATGCGTCAATCGCCGCGTCGGTGCCGGCCATTGCGCCGGTGTGCGACTTGGCCATCGCTTCACCGAGCGACGAGCGCCCGAGCTTGAACGCGACCACCGGTTTGCCGGCGGCGTGCGCACGGCGCGCCGCAGCGGCGAGGCGCGGCGCATCGCGAATGGTTTCGAGGAAGAGCGTGATGACGCGCGTGTCGGCGTCGTCCACCAGCAGGTCGACGATCTCGCCGACACCGAGGTCTGCTTCGTTGCCCACCGATACCAGCTTGGCAAAGCCGAGGCCACGCGCCATCCCGCGCGACATCAGCGTGCCGAGCATGGTGCCGCTTTGCGAGACCACGCTGGTGCTGCCGATGGGCAAGGCATCGGCTTCGAGAATCGCGTTGACCGTGATCGACACATGATTGGGGATATCGACCACGCCCATGCTGTTGGGGCCGAGCAGGCGCACGCCGAGTGCGCGGGCCCGTGCGGCCAACTGCTGCTGGCGTGCCATGCCCTCGGGGCCGGTTTCGGAGAAGCCGTCGCTGAAGATCGACACCACGGGGATGCCGCAGGCACCGCAGTCTTCCACCGCCTGCTCGACCGCGTTGCCGGGGGCCATCACATATGCATGGTCGATGGCACCGAGCGCGGCGTGCGCCGCGGCGATGCTCGGGTAGGCGCGCGCGCCGAATATGTCGCTACGGGTGGGGTTGATCGGGATGATGACGCCAGCGTAACCATGCTTGTTGAGGTAACGCTGGGGGCGCGCCGTATTTTTGGCGGCATCGCCCGAGGCGCCGACCAGCGCGACGGTGCGCGGCGCGAACAGGGCAGTGTGCAGGGCGGTGCGACTTGCGCTGCCGGAAGGCGGCAAGCTCATTTGGCGCACAGCGAGTCGAGCGTGGCCAGGGTGTCCAGCTGCCACAACTGCGCCAGCCGCGCACGCGCGGGTGCCTCGCCCAGGACCGGCACCGCCAGCTCGAGGTATTTGTCGTCAAGGTCGGCGTCGGTCAGCGGCGCATCCGGGTCGCCCTTGCGGGTTGGCTGCAGATGCTCCATGCGGCGCCCATCATGGGTCTCGATGCTCACGCGTGCGGCGCGCTGTTGCGGAAACGCCGCATCGAGTTCGGCATCGAGCGTCATGTCGATTCTGGTCATCAGCGCGCGCGTGGTCGCGTTGTCCATGCGTGGCGGCTCAAACGCAGCGAGGCGCACGTTGCCGTGGGTGAGCGCAGTGGCGACGGTGTATTTGGTCGAGAAGCGCGCTTCGGCCGGCGTCTGCGGCGTCTCGTAACCCGCCACCTCTAGCGTGGCTCGATAGGCGCCGATGCGGATGCGCGCAATTTCTTCCGTGGCGATGTTCATCGCTTTTTTCACTGCGAGTGCGCCGTCAATCGCCGCAAACGAATGGCCGCAGCAGGCGTGGTTCTTGAAGGTCATGCGTGTGATGTGAAAGTCGGTGCCGAGGGTGGCGGCGATGCGGCTCCAGTCCGGACCGGCGTTGCCGTGCGAAAGTGCCTTGCCGTAACCGGCCGCACCTTCAAGTACGTCGAGCGAGCCCAGCAACCCCTGTTGCGCCCCGAGCGCAGCGGTGACGCCCGCCTCGGCCGCGCGTCCCGCATGCAGTGGCTTGGAGTGCGAATCCATGCGAAAGGCCTGCTGCAAGGCCGCCGAAAACGTGGCGACGGTCGCCAGAGCGTTGGCGAACTGCTTGGCGTCGAGCTTGAGCAATTCGGCTGCGGCTGCAGCGGCGCCGAAGCAGCCGATGGTGCCGGTGTTATGGAAATACTTGTAGTGGTCGCGCCCCATCGTTGCGCCGATGCGTGTCGAGATTTCGTAGCCGACCACGACGGCGCGCATGAAGTCGGCGCCGTTCGCGCCGACCGCCTGCGCGACCGCCAGTGCCGCTGCTATGGTCGGCGCGCCGGGATGATAGATGCCGTCGCGAAAGATGTCATCCACTTCCACCGTATGCGCAGCACTGCCGTTGATGAAGGCGGCGGCGCGGGTGGTCGCGTGGCGGCCCAGCGCCAGGCGCGCCTTGCCATGATCGAGTTCCTCGGCAAGTGCGGTTTCAAACATCGTCGCGGGCGCGACCACCGCGCCTGGATACAGCGCCGCGAACCAGTCGACGATGGCGCGCTTGGCGTGGTGCTTCACGTCCGGCGACATGGATTGGCTGCGGTAGGAAACCGCCCAACGGGCGAATTGTTCGACGATGTGCATGATTGAATGATTTTAGGGATAGTCTGGAAACCGTTGGTGCAGGCTGATGTCAGGCCGTATGGTTCTGAAAGCCTTGTGTACCAATGGTTATGGAATGGTCGATCAAGAAAAAATGGGCGGTTGTTGCCGGCATCGGGGCGCGAGCGTTCGATCGCAAGCGACGACAGGCGCGCGCATTCAATCTGCCTTCGCGCCCGATGACTTGACGAGCTTGGCCCACTTCGCGGTTTCGTTCTTCATGTGCGTGCCGAATTCTTCCGGTGTGGAGCCGACCGGGTCGGCACCCTGCGCGATGAAGCGCTCACGCATCTCCGGTGCCTTGAGAACACGCGCTATGTCGGCAGAAATCTTCAGTGCCACCTCGCGCGGCAAACCGGCCGGGCCGGTGAGGCCAAACCATGACGAGGCGTCGAACCCGGGATAGCCCGACTCGGCCACCGTCGGCACGTCGGGCACGCCGGCCGAGCGCTTCAGGCTGGTGACCGCCAACGCGCGCAACTTGCCGGCGCGCACGTGCTGAATCGCCGAAGGGATGGTGGCGAACATGAAATGCACCGACTCACCCGCGAGCACGTCGTTGAGCGCGACCGCGCCTTTGTACGGGACGTGGGTGATGTCGATGCCGGCCTGCGCCTTGAGCAATTCGCCGGACAGGTGCGAGGTGGTGCCGCTGCCGGTGGAGGCGTAAAAATACTTGCCCGGTGCGGCCTTGACCAGCGTCATGAATTCCTTGAAGTTCGCCGCCGGCACGGACTTCGGATTGAATACCAGCATGTTCGGCACGTCGGCGACGAACGATACCGGGGCCAGGTCCTTGAGATTGTCAAAGGGCATGGCCTTGTAGAGCGAGGCGTTGACCGCGAGCGGCCCGACCGATCCCATGAACAGCGTGTAGCCATCGGGCTAGGACTAGGCCACCAGATCCGCGCAGATTTTGCCGCCCGCGCCGGTGCGGTTTTCGATCACGATGGCCTGGCCCCACATTCTGGTCAGCTCGGGCGCCAGGGTACGGGTGATGATGTCGGTGGTGCCCCCTGCCGAGAAGCCGATCACAATTCTTACTTCGCGCGTTGGCCACTGCGTTTGTGCGCAAGCAGTGGTCCAGCAAATTAGCAGCGCAAGGGCGACGGGCAGACGAAGCACGATGGCGTCCTAGTGCTTGTACGAAGGATCGAGCCGGTCGGCCAGCCGGCGCATCGCCGGCCACTCGAGAACACCGTAAGGGCGCCGCGTGCCGGGCCGGTAGGCATGGTTGGTTTTCTCGATTACGTCCTGCGGCGGCAGGATCAGCTTGCTGTTGCAGGCCATCGCCATCAGCTGCGAGCGGCAGGCGCGCTCGATGCGGTAGATGTTGTTGAAAGCCATCGCCACCGTCTTGCCGGTGACCAGCACGCCGTGATTGCGCAGCATCAGCACTTCGCAGTCTCCCATGTTGGAGAGCAAGCGGTCGCGTTCTTCCATGCCGAGCACCACGCCTTCGTAGTCGTGGTACGCGATCTTGTCAAAGCGCATCGACGTTTGCGTCATCGGCAGCACGCCTGCGTCAAGCGCGGAGATCGCCATGCTCGCGAGCGAGTGGGTGTGGATGATGCAGGCAACGTCGGGCCTGGCTTCATGGATCGCACCGTGGATCACGAAGCCGGCCGGGTTGAACTTGTAGGGCAGGCCGCGCGGAAAGTCGGGTTCCCACAGCACCTTGCCTGACACATCGACTTTGATCAGAGACGAGGCAGTGATCTCCTCATACATCAGGCCGAAGGGGTTGAGCAGGAATTCCTCGGTGCCGGGAATGCGCACCGAGATGTGGTTGTAGATCAGGTCATCCATGCCGTAGTGCGCCACCAGCCGGTAGGCGCAGGCGCAATCGACGCGTGCTTCCCACTCGGCGGCGCCCACCTTGCCCTTGAGCGAGGCCAGTTGCAGCGGCGGGTAGTCCTTGTCGGGGTCGAGCTCGGGATAGCCTTTGCGGATATCCGACAGGAATGCGGGTTGACTCATGCAGAAACTCACGGACGAAGGGCAGGAGGCCGAATTATCTCCTCTTCGCCCCTGCGGGCGTCCCCTCGTGCGGGTGCGGTACTGGCGTAGCTGCAGACCTGCCTCAAACCTTGGCGAAGCGGCGATCGCTTGAGGTATAGATGTCGAGCAGGGTAGAGCCACGCCGCCGGGCTTGCGGTGCATCGAGCCAGAGCCGCACCAGGTGGCGATGACGCCCGTCGGCATGGTCGGTGTACTCGATGGGCAGGTGAAATCGAGGATCCGCGACGATTTCGTTGATCGCCTCGAGTCCGGCATCGACTTCTGCCAGCATCGGGCCGGTCCAGCGCCGCTGGTAGCATGACGGACTCAAGTGCTCAACTCCCTCATCCTGCGCTGTTGGCAGCGTGCGCGAAAG
>JANLTL010000742.1:0-9714 GCA_031362905.1 Burkholderiales bacterium
ATCACCGCCAGCATCCCGTTTCCCTTGGATGACCCATCAACCGCCCCGACCATTTCCTGGACAGGATTCTCCGGCAAGAGGTCGACAAGTGTTTGCCCTGGCGGTTTCGCTGCATCTGCTTTCTTCACACCTTCGTCAGCAGTGGCCGCATATTTCTCCTTGAGCGAATCGCGGACTGCCGGTGAAATCGTTCGTCCAGGCTCGACCAGATTCACCAGAGTAATCCCGATCAACACGGCGGAGATGGACAGGACGGCCGTGTAGAACAGCGTTGTGAGGCCGATACGACCCAGCTTTCGAAGATTGCCGACATCAAGGAAGTGATCGGCAAGGCCAACTCGCTGGCTGACGACGTGATGCTGGCCGATGTGGACGCGCTGATCGAGATGGTTTCGAAGCACAAGAAGGTGAACGCCGCCAAGATCGGCATTACCGGCATGTGCCGTGGCGGACGCACCGTGTGGATGGTCGCGGCGCACAGCAAGAAGATCAAGGCCGGCGTGTCGTGGTATGGCGGCTTGAACCCGATGCCCCCGGCCATGGCCAAGACCCCGCACGATGTCGTCGCCAACCTCCACGCACCGGTGCTCGGCCTGTACGCCGGAGCTGATGCCGGCATTCCCACCCATCAGGTGGCGCGCCTGCAGGAAGTGCTGGCCAAGGGCAACAAGAACGCCAAGGCATCGACCTTCATCCTCTACCCGAACGTGCCGCACGCGTTCCATGCTGACTACCGCCCGAGCTATCGCAAGCCCGAAGCGGACGCCGCCTGGACGGAAATGCTGGCCTGGTTCAAGCAGCACGGCGTGGCTTGAGTCGTCTCACTGCCGCACACAAAAAACCCGCTGCGGCGGGTTTTTTGTTGGGCCGATGCCATAGGAAGATTGCGCACCAAGGGTTTCTGGCCTTGGGCCGCTGAGAGCCGCTTGTACCAAGGGTTCTGGCGCAGTACCCTGAAAAGTAATGGGGTCTGACCCCTTTATTGCTTTTATTGCTGTTTATCAGATAAAGGGGTCTGACCCCTTTTTCTGGACCCCTTTATCTGCTTTTTCTGGTCTTGCCCTCACCCCAGGCGGCCAAGTTCCAATATACTGGCATTTTCTGAGATCAGGAGCACCACCATGGACATCGAACAATTCAAGCAGGAACTGGCGCGTGAAGGCTTCGAAGTGGTCACCAAATCGATGGAGCCGAACGTGCGAAATGACGTCCACACGCATCCGTTCGATGTGCGTCTGATGGTGCTGAGCGGGGAAATGAGCGTGGCGTCCGAAGGCCACACCACCACGTGCCGCAGCGGCGATACCTTCGCCATGCGCGCCGGCTGCGAACACGCCGAGAGCTACGGGCCCGAAGGCGCCACCTACCTCGTCGGGCGCCGGCAAGAGACCGCTGCTGCTGCCTAGCGTCGTACTCCCTGGGTAGTGCCGATAGCTTCGTGCAGGCACTCCACCAAGGCATCAGGCTCCGGCCGCCTGGAATCCGTGCCTGGCGTGTGCACCGTCGCAATAGGGCTTGTTGGCTGAGTGGCCGCAGCGGCACAGCGCAGTGCGCGAGGTGCGATTGACGGTACGGCCCGTGCCGGACACGACCTCCAGCGCACCTGAAACAGACAACGGCCCATTCGCCAATGGAACGATGTGAACGGGGCCGTTGCGGGCGGCGAGTGCTTCGCTTTGCTTCACCGGCACTTCACCGCTCGCCATGAAGCCGGCGCTGCCGTGACTACCATCGCAAAACGGTTTCCTGGCTGACGCGCCGCAACGGCACAGGGTGGCGCGCATGCGCGGCGGCTCGCCGGCGATCTGCAATTCCCCGGTAAATGCCAGTGGTCCGTTCTCGCGAATGCGCACCAGATTCACCAGCGGCGCCGCTTCAGCCGGCCCGCCGTCCAGACGCTCATAGGTGATTGCGCCTGAAGGACATTGATGCGCCAGCTCGGCCACTGTGTCAGGTGTGGCCGCGTCAGGATGAATCCACTCGCCAGCGGCATTGGGTACAAACACATTCGGCCGCGACAGTACGCAGCCGCGTGAATGAATGCATTTTTCTGCCTCGAAATGGATGCGTATTTTTTGACCGGTCACTGTTTCGATCTTGCTCATTGGTCCCTCCTGTCGCTGGTTGATGCGGGTTGGATCACGGTTTCACCTTGTCCCTAAATTTCCTGCTATTGCCTTCCCCTGCACTAGCCTACCCTCGCCTAGCGCTCCGCCTACTTCGCGGCCTTCAGATCCTTGTAAGCCGCCGGCACATTCAACCCGGGATGCACCCAATCGAACAGGGCATAGCCGCGAAATTCGGGCAGCGCAACCTGTTTGACCGTCTCTTCCAGGCTCAAGCCTCGATCCACTGCCGCCTGTACGCTTTGTTTGATGGCAGTCAGATAATCGATGTGCCAGTTCAAGTCGGCCTTTGACATGACCACGCCGTGGCCGGGAACCAGGCGCGCATCGGCCGGCAAAAATTCGCGCACCTTGATCAGCGTCTCCAGCGTGGCAAGCAGATGCCCGTCGAGCAGCCAGGGCAGCGCAGGCTTGACTGCTATCACCGGATTGCCAGTCCACATCACCTTGGCATCGGGCTGCCAGATGAACAGGTCACCGCCGGTCTGGGCGAAACCGAAATCGATAATATCGACCAGCTTGCCGCCGAGATCAAGGGTGATCCGGCCGCCTGGCGGCACCAGCAGGTCGGCGGCGCGCGGATGAATCGCCTCAATGCCACGGCCCGTGCCAAAGTGCTGGATCATGAATTTCTTGTCGGCCTCCAGATGGGTGCCGATGTATTTCGCAGCATTGACATGCTGGATCACGCGTGCGCCGGCGGGAAGGTACATGTTGCCGAATGAGTGGTCACCATGCGCGCTGGTGTTGACGGCGTAGACCAGCGGCGCAGGCGCCGCCTTGCGCGCCAGCGCCAGCACCTGGCTGTTGAGGCGCTGGTTGAGCATGGTGTCGATCAACAATGCCGCGCGGGTGCCGGCGATCAAGCCGCTACTGGTGGCGGCGGCCGCGCCTTTTTGATTGAGCGCCTTCGCATCCGACGGATAGAATGCAAAGACACCGGGCGCCAGTTTTTCGCTGACCATTTGCACGCGGTTGCCATCCCACACCGGCTCGGCGGCGCCCAGGGTGGATGATGCGAGGGTGGCCAGCAGCAGGATGGTGTTTTTCAGGTGGGTCATGGTGAGTCTCCTTAAACAGCAATGAGACGATTGTCACCGTGCCCCGGTCCGCAGGCAATCCGCGATACGTGATAACGGGATTTGCATCCATGCAAACAGTTGACGAACTCAACGACTTGCGCTTTGTCTGCGCCGTCGCCGAAACCGGCACGCTGTCGGGCGCGGCACGGCGTCTTAAAGTGAACCACGCCACCGTGTTTCGCCGCATCGAAGCATTCGAGCAGCACCTGGGCGCAACATTGTTCGAGCGCAGCAAAGGCCGCTACCTGCCCACCGCCGCCGGCGAGGAGCTGGCGCGCGCCGGTGCGGAGATCGAGCGTGCCGCCACCGAATCGCTGCGCAAGGTCACCGGCCGCGATTTGCGCGCCACCGGCCTGGTGCGCGTGACCACGACAGACAGCATCGCCCAGGGACTCGTGGTGCCAATGGCGCCGGCCTGCCGCAAAGCGCATCCGGGCATCCTCCTACAGGTCATCATGAGCAACGAGTTCTACAACCTCTCAAAGCGCGATGCCGACATCGCCATCCGCGTCACCAGGAAGCCACCCGAACATCTGATCGGCAAAAAAACCGGCGTGGTGGCGATGGCGGTATACGGCTCGCTCGGCTATTTGCAGCAGCGCACCGGCAAAGACTTGGCCCGGCATGACTGGATCGCACTCGATGACTCCGTCGGACACAATGCCTCGCTCGCCTGGCTGGGCCGCATCAAGCCCCTCGATGAAGTGTCTTACCGCACCAATTCATTCATGGGGGTCACCAGTGCCTGCGTGGCCGGCCTGGGCTTGGCCGTGCTGCCCTGCTTTCTTGGCGACCAACAGCCCGGCCTCAAGCGCATGACAGCACCACTCGATGAGTGCGCCAATGATCTGTGGATCCTGACGCATCCGGACTTGCGCCATTCGGTGCGCGTGAGCACGGTGTTCGACGCCTTCCGGCAGCAACTTGCCGCAGCAGCACCACTTCTGGCCGGCAAGCGGCCGCTGCACGAAAAGGCTTAAAGACCCAGCGCGTCGGCAGATAGCTTGCGTAACTCCCGCTTGAGTTTCTCACGCACCTCGGCGTGGGTGCGGCCCTTGTAGAGGTTCTTCAACTCGTAGGGGTCTTTGTCGAGATCGTAGAGTTCGTCGAGTTCGCTGACGACGCCGCGATTGACCCAGTGAATCAGCTTGTAGCGATCAGTGCGCACGCATTTGTAAGTCATGCCGACCAGCCAGGGCATGGCGTTCTCGGCCCAGTACTCGACCAGGAAGGATTTGCGCCAGCCGGCGGTTTTGCGCGCACCCTTGCTCGCAAACAGCGGCAGCAGCGAGCGCCCCTGGATCTGCGCGCCGGGTTTGCCGCCGGCCAGTTCGATGAAGGTCGGTGCGATGTCCTGGCACAACACCAGGTCCTTGACGCGCGAGCCGGCCTTGACCTTTTTCGGATAGCGCACCAGGAACGGCGAGCGGATGCCCTCTTCGTAGGCAAAGCGCCGCTCAGGCCCCAGGCCATGTTCGCCGAAGAAGTAACCGTTGTCGCCGAGAAACACGATGCAGGTGTTGTCGAGCTGGCCGTTTTTCTCGAGCGTCTCGAGGATCATGCCGACGCCCTCGTCGACCGAGGCCATCATCGCGGCGCGCAGGCGAATCTCTTCCTGTTCGCCGGAATGCACTGCTTCGAGTACCTGGCGCGAAGCTGGCTCTTTCTTCAGGTCGAAGCATTCGGCCCAGGCCGGCTTCTGCTTGATCACTTCTGCTGGCGACAACATGTTGGGCGACTTGGGAAATACCTTGCCGCGATACAGATCCTTGTGGCGCTCGGCCGCCACATAGCCATCGACGCGGAAGGTGCCATCGGCCGCCTGTTCGGCATCCGGATGCACGGCCTTGTGCGCGAAGAACAGCGAGAACGGCCCCCCCTTGCGCTTGGCGTGGTGCTGGTTGAGAAAATCGACCGCCAGAGTATTCATGATGTCGGTGACGTAGCCGGTGTGCTGCACGTACTTGCCGTCGTGGTTGAGGCGCGGGTTGTTGAGGCGCCCGTGGCCGTCGTAACTGACCCAGTAGTCGTAGCCGGGGCGCGGCCCGCCCTCGTTGCCCATGTGCCATTTGCCGATATGCGCGGTGCGGTAGCCGTGCTTCTTGAGTTCGAGATGAAAGTTGGGCAGGCGATGGCTCATCGCATCGCGCGCGACGTTGTCGATGATGCCGTGGCGGCTGGCGTACTGCCCGGTGACGATCGAGGCGCGATTGGGCGAGCAGATCGGCGTGGTGTGGAAGGCACGCTCGAACAGCGCGCCCTCACGCGCGATGCGGTCGATATGCGGCGTCTGCATGTAGGGGTGGCCGCCGGCGCCGAATTCGTCGTAGCGCAGGTCATCGATCAGAATCACAAGGAGATTGGGCTTAGCAGGGGTTTTGCGTGTTGTCATGTTTGTCTTATTTCCAAAAGTGTTCAATGCGCCGCGCGAATCTTCTCACGCAGGGCACGCAGACTCCCGCCGGATTTGACCGAACCTGGCAGTGGGTGGCCAACCACGTCTTCGGCGACGCAAGCGGCGTGCATCAGCACCTCGAGATCGATACCCGTCTCGATGCCCATTTCGTCGCACATGAAGACCAGGTCCTCCGTGCACACATTGCCGGCGGCACCCTTGTGCGCGGCAAATGGACAACCGCCCAAACCCGCCACTGCGGCGTCGTACATGTCGACACCGACCTGCAGGCCGGCGAATGCGTTGGCGATACCCATGCCGCGCGTGTCGTGCAAATGCAGGGACAAACGCAATGCCGGATAGCGCTCGCGCACTGCGCCCACCACCCGCTGGATCGACAGCGGCGTGGCCCAGGCCATGGTGTCAGCGAGCGAAACAAACTCCATCTCCTCACCGGCCTCGCGCGCGAGACCAATCAGCTTCCCCACCATGTCGGCAACCAGCGCCGGCGCGATGTCACCGGCGAAATTGCAGCCGAATGCCGCCATCAGCGAGCCACGCCGGACCGCTACGCCATTGGCCTGATACATCTTGAGGATAGAGCGTTGCGCCTCAATGTTCTCTTCCATCGTGCGCTTCTGGTTGCGCGCGAGGAAAGGCGCGGAACAGGTGAGGCCGATAGAGCCGAAAATTTTGAGCTTGTCGTCGTGCCCCATCGCGCGTTTCAGACCGCGTTCGTTGAGCCAGAGGGCGACGTAATCAACGTCGGGGTTGACCTTGAAACCCGCCACCACCTCGGAGGCATCGGCCATGCCCGGCACGTTTTGCGGCGGCACGAACGACACCACCTGGATCTGCTTGAGGCCGGTATGCGAGAGTGCATCGATCAACTCGACCTTGCGCGCGGTAGCGATCGGCCCTTTCTCGAACTGGAAACCCTCGCGCGGGCCTTCTTCATTGATACGGATCGATTTGGGCAGGTCACTCATGCGCGCCTCCGGTTGCACTGCTATGCTTGCGAAAGTTGCGAAGCGTACACGATCCGCGCTGCACCCGTCTGCTGATCCACCCCTGGAAGGAGCCCCCTGGATGTGCCCACTGCCCCTCGCCCCAACCGCCGGCATCCCCGCTGGTCGCCGCGCAGGTACTCCAGCCGGTAGCCGATGGGCCCGCCTGTCGATGCTGTGCGGCGCGCTGCTGGCGACACCCGCCGCCATGGCGCAGGTGAGCGACTACCCGAACAAGCCGATCCGCTTCGTGGTCTCATTTCCCGCCGGCAGCGCTACCGACCAGGCAGCGCGCCTGGTGGCGCAACAGATGACCCGTGCCACCGGGCAAGGCATCGTGATCGACAACCGTGGCGGCGCCAACGGCTTCATCGCGTCCGAAGCGGTCGCCAAGGCCACCCCCGACGGCTACACCGTGCTGGTCACCACCGGCACCACGCACGCGGCCAACCCGGCGCTGTTCAAGAAGCTGCCCTACGATCCGGTCAAGGAGTTCGCGCCGGTCACGCCTTTGTCCAACAATGCCTTCGTGCTGGTGGTGGCGCCTTCGTTTCCGGCCGGCAACGTGGCGGACCTGGCCAAACTGGCCAAGGCCAACCCGGGCAAATACAGCTTTGCCAGCGGCAATGCGCCGAGCCGCATCGGCGGCGAAATGTTCAAGATGATGGCCGGAGTTGATCTCTTGCATGTGCCCTACAAGGGGGCACCGCAGGCCCTCACCGACATCCTCGGCGGGCAGGTATCGATGATGTGGACCGACCTGCGCACCGGCATGCCGCTGGTACAGGGCGGCAAGCTCAAGGCCCTCGCGGTGACCGGGCACAAGCGCCTCGCACTCACGCCCGCTGTCCTGACGATGATCGAGCAGGGCTATGCGGATTACGTGCTGGCCAATTGGGTCGGTGTGTATCTTCCGGCCGCAACGCCCACCGACATCGTGAACAAGCTCAACGCGCTGGTCCACGCTGCCGTCAAAGCCGATCTTGCCGGGCACGAATCGACCGGCGGAGAAGTGCAGTTGATGTCCCCTGCCGACTTCGCCAAACTGCAGGCCGCCGACACCGCCATGTGGGCGCGCGTGACGCGCGCGGCCGGCATGTTGCCGGAGTAGGCCGATGAGTTCATCCAACAAAGGCGGCATGCTCGCCGGTATCAAGGTGATCGACCTCACCTCGGTGGTGATTGGCCCGCTGTGCACGCAGATCCTCGCCGACCACGGCGCCGAAGTGATCAAGGTCGAGAGCCCGGAAGGCGACGTCGGCCGGCACCTCGGCGGGCGCGGCCGCACGCCCGGCATGGCGCCGAAGTTTTTGCACCTGAACCGCAACAAACGCTCGATCTGCCTCGACCTGAAGTCGCCGCAAGGCCACGCCGCCCTGCTGCGCCTGCTGCATGACGCCGACGTGATGACCTGGAACGTGCGCCCGGATTCGATGGCACGCATGAAGCTGTCTTACGATGAAGTGCGCGCCATCAAGCCCGACATCATCTACTGCGGCATGTTCGGCTTCGGCAAGCGCGGCCGCTACGCGAAAAAGGCCGCCTACGATCCGGTGGTGCAGGGCTCGGCCGGCGTGGCCGGCCTGATCGCGCGCGCGCATGGTGAGCCGCGTTTTGTGCCGTATGTCATGGCCGACCGCACCGGCGGCCTGATCGCCGTGCAGATGATCGCGATGGCGTTGTTCAAGCGCGAACGCTCGGGCGAGGGCCAGTCGATTGAAGTGCCGATGTTCGAGAACATGGCGACCCAGGTGCTGACCGAGCACATGTACAACCGCACCTACGTGCCTGCCGCGGGCGAGGCGCCGGGCGAGATGGGTGATCCGCGCCTCGTCAGCCCCTACTACACGCCGGCGCAGACCGCGGACGGCTATTTTTCGCTCTCGGCCAACACCAATGGACAGGTGTTCCCGCTGTTTGACGCGATCGGCCGGCCCGAACTCAAGACCGACCCGCATTTCAACAGTGTCGCCACGCGGTTTGCCAACACGGCTGAATACTTTGCGATTCGCGCCGAAGGCATGAAGCAGCACAGCACCGCCTGGTGGCTCGACTACTGCGACCGGCATGACATCCCCGCCGCGCCGTATCACACGCTCGAATCCCTGATCGACGATCCGCACCTGGCCGACGTTGGATTCATCCAGCGGCGCGAACATCCGACCGAGGGGCCGATATACGACCTCGCACCCGCGAATACGCTTTCAGGCGGTGCGCGCACTGACTGGTTGCCGGCGGCGCATTTGGGCGAACACACCGAAGCGATCCTGCGTGAGGTGGGCTTCAAAGATGCCGAAATCACCGCCATGATCGACGTTGGTGCGGCGAAACAATACCGGCCGGCCGCCAGTTGAATCCAGTCACTGCCCGAAAACCCGCCACCAGAGCCATTCTTCAAGGCATATCCTTGTAAAACCGCTCCCACCAACGGTTTTCAGCCTTGACCCGCGCTGAATTGAACCAAAAAAAACCGTCCGGTATGCCGCATAGGCTGCCTTGGCATACGCCGCAGGCACTCAAAGCAAACTCGACACAACTTTGCCGCGGCAGGCCGGTCCCGCCGCTTTCACGAGCAGCCACCCCGGCGAACGGCAACGCACCCTTATCCCGGTGATCTACACGGCGAGTTGTACGGCGCAGGCCTTTGGCCGCGCCGCGCCAATGAACTACCAGCCGTTCCAGACCATGAGGTCATCCACCGCATAGAGCAGGCGCGGATTTCGACCGAGCACCAGATTGTGCCTGTCGGCTGGGCGCCGCCGGCGCGCGATGCCCAGGAGTACGTGCGATTTTTTCGTCAATACACCGATGAATCGTTCATTTCGTTCGGCGAGATTACCGACGGCCGTGCGGACGCGCCAGATCGACGGGCGCCGAAATTGGAGCAGGTGCTGACTGAAGAAATCGCGGACGCCCTGTCGGAGCAAAAGTCACCAGACGAGTACATGCGGATTTTCGATGCCAGAGACGCGCAAGACCGTCTTGTCGCTTACGCGTTGGTGTCGTGGGACAAATCCGCGAGACGGCCCAATGCCTGGCTGCAGGATGTGATTGTGGAAAGCGGCATGCGCGGCAAAGGGCTGGGTGCGCACATGGTCGAAGCC
>JANLTL010000044.1:0-3168 GCA_031362905.1 Burkholderiales bacterium
TCCGCCGCCACCCGCCGCACCTGACCTTGCATTTGCCGCCTCCGCTGTGCCCAAGCCTGGACCCTCGATCGACTTTGACCTGGGTTTTGGCGACGCACCTGCTCCTGCCGCGGCCCCGGCACCAGTAGCCGCTGCTGCTCCTCCGTCAGATTTCGCTCCGGAGGGCACGCTGATCATCGATGCACCCGTCGTGCCGGACTCTGGTCTTGGGCCGGCAGACAAAACTCAGGAACTGTCATCTCCCGGAGCGGCGCCGCCGCAGCCGGACGGGGGCATGAGTGTGGATTTCGACTTCGACCTTGGTTCCAGCGCGCCTGCGGCTTCTGCACCAGCGGTAGCGGCGCCGGCGGGGGGCAACAGCATTGACTTTGATTTTGGTTCGGTCTCGCTCGATTTGCCCGATTCGGGTGGCGGTACTGAGCCGGCGCCGTCTGACGATGTGGCTACGAAACTCGACCTTGCCAAGGCCTATCAAGAGATGGGTGACAAAGACGGCGCCAAGGAGTTGCTCAAAGAGGTCATGGCCGAGGGCAGCAGTGCCCAGAAGGCAGAAGCACAAAACCTGCTTGCCGGTCTGGGTTAGTCTCATCGCCGCTTGCAGGTTTGAGTACGGGCAACAAGACACGGGTGGCTGCGGCCGCCCGTTTTTCTGTATCGTCGCCTCAGTGGATGCGCGCTAAGCCACTACACGAACCCCGCCATGCGGATTGCCCTCGGACTTGAATATCAAGGTACCGCCTACCTGGGCTGGCAATCGCAGCCGGGCGGGCGCACGGTACAGGACGCCGTGGAACGCGGTGTGCAAATGATCGCAGGTGAATCGGTACGCGTGGTCTGTGCCGGTCGTACCGATACGGGCGTCCATGCTCGCGCGCAAGTCGTGCACTTCGACACCAATGCCGGGCGGCCTGCCAGCGCCTGGGTCAAGGGGGTCAACACCCACTTGCCGCGGGACATCGCGATCCAGTGGGCAGTACCGGTGGCCGAGGCCTTCCATGCCCGCTTTTGCGCCACTGCGCGGCGCTACGACTACTGGTTGCTCAATCGTCCGGTGCGTCCGGCGCTGGGGGCAGCGACGATGGGCTGGTTTCACCATCCGCTGGACCTGACGCGGATGCGTCTCGCGGCGGCTCATTTGGTGGGTGAGCATGACTTCTCGGCGTTCCGCTCTGCCGAATGTCAGGCCAAATCGCCGGTGAGGCACCTGAGTCGTCTCGACATCCGACGCGATGGCGATGTGCTTCAATTGAGCATTCAAGCCAACGCATTTCTGCATCACATGGTCAGAAACATTGTCGGTTCGCTGGTCTACGTGGGTTGCGCCAAACGCGAGCCGGGGTGGATCGCCGAGTTGCTTGCGAGCCGCATGCGTGCGCTGGCCGCACCTACCTTTTCGCCATGTGGCTTGTATCTTGCCGGCATTGATTACGACGCGCAGTGGGGTCTGCCGACGTTTGGCGCACCTTATCTGCCGGGTGTGTGCGCATGAGCCGCACGCGCATCAAGGTGTGCGGCATCACGCGCGAAGAGGATCTGCGCGCAGCGGTGGCAGCAGGTGTGGATGCCTTGGGTTTCGTGTTCTATCCCCGCAGCCCGCGCCTCGTCAGCGCTGCGCGCGCGCGCGCATTGATTGGCTTGCTGCCGCCGTTCGTCACGGCGGTGGGATTGTTCGTTAACGAAGACGCGGCCATCGTGCAACAAATCGCAGCCGAGGCAGGGTTGCAGGTGCTGCAGTTTCACGGCGACGAAACGCCGGCCTATTGCGATCAGTTTGGCGCACAATCTGGCGGTCAACCTCAAGCACGCTCTGCACTGCCTTACCTCAAGGCCGCGCGCATGATCCCCCAGCTGGATTTGCTAAACTTCTGTACTCAATTCAAGGGCGCACGCGGCATATTGCTCGATGCATTTGTCGAGGGCTTTGGCGGCGGCGGCGAGGTGTTCGATTGGTCACTCATTCCACAGCAGGCAGCAGGACGGGACGCGCGCTTCGTCGTCTCTGGTGGGTTACGACCGTCAAATGTGGGCGGCGCGATTAAGGCATTGCGCCCTTACGGCGTAGACGTGTCGAGTGGCGTCGAAATTGCCAAAGGCATCAAGGATGCCGAACTGATCCACCAATTTGTGTCCGCTGTCAGAGCAGCGGACGCCCAACTTGAACTTGCTGAAGCGCTGACTGAACGCGCAAAGGAGGATTCCGCATGAAACCCAACGACCTGCCAAAGACCTATAACTTCCCGGATGCGCGCGGCCATTTCGGCCCCTACGGTGGCATCTTTGTTTCTGAGACCTTGATGCACGCGCTCGACGAATTGCGTATCGCCTACGAGCATTGTCAACAAGACCCGGCGTTCATCGCCGAGTTTGAGTCCGAGCTCAAGCATTACGTCGGCCGGCCGAGCCCGGTGTACCACTGCAAGCGTTTGTCGGACGAGCTCGGTGGGGCGCAGATTTATCTCAAGCGCGAGGACCTCAATCACACCGGTGCGCACAAGGTCAACAACACCATGGGCCAGGCGCTGCTGGCACGGCGTATGGGCAAACCGCGCGTGATTGCCGAGACCGGCGCTGGCCAGCATGGCGTGGCGACAGCGACCATGGCCGCTCGTTTCGGCCTTGAGTGCGTGGTCTACATGGGTTCTGAAGACATCAAGCGCCAGGCGCAAAACGTCTACCGCATGAAGCTCCTCGGCGCGACCGTAGTACCGGTCGAGAGCGGCTCCAAGACCCTCAAGGACGCGCTCAACGAAGCCATGCGCGACTGGGTCACCAACGTTGAGAACACCTTCTACATCATCGGTACCGTGGCTGGCCCGCATCCCTATCCGATGATGGTGCGCGATTTCAATTCAGTCGTCGGCAAGGAATGCCTGTGGCAGATGCCGGAGATGATCCAGCGCCAGCCGGACGCGGTGCTCGCGTGTGTCGGTGGCGGCTCCAACGCGATGGGCATTTTTTTCCCCTATATCAGCCACGGCAATGTGCGCCTGATTGGCGTTGAAGCGGGCGGCTCCGGTATCGCTTCGGGCAAACATGCTGCGTCGCTGTCGGCAGGTAGCCCTGGTGTATTGCATGGTAACCGCACGTATCTGTTGCAGGATGAGAACGGGCAGATCATCGAGACCCATTCAATCTCGGCTGGCCTTGATTATCCAGGCGTCGGGCCCG